>JASIJX010000243.1 GCA_030049955.1 Acidobacteriaceae bacterium | reverse complement strand
CGCCTGTTCGAGCGCACCAACGCCCGCCTGCTCGAGCCAGAATCGCTGGTGAGTGATCCCGCGCCTACGCTCCTCGTCATGGACGTGTCTTTCATCTCCGCAACGCTGCTGCTGCCGTCGGTCGTCGCCGCTGCGCCTTCGCTTACTGAAGCCGTCATTCTCGTCAAGCCGCAGTTCGAAGCCGGCCGCGAGCACGTTGGCAAGGGCGGCATCGTCCGCGATCCAGCCGCGCACCAGCTCGCCATCGACAAGGTTGCCGCAAGCCTGTCGTCACTCGATTGGAACGTGATCGGAACAACGCCCTCGCCCATCACCGGCGCTGAAGGCAACCAGGAGTTTTTGATCTATGCGAAGCGGAGTTGACTCGTAGATTTCGGGTTGCGGTTAGCTACTCAATCCTTCTGCAGGGCTGTCATCCTGAGGCGCAGCCGAAGGATCTGCGGTTGCCGTTAGGACGTCCTTTGCACGCAATACTATTTAGATTTACGAAGGTTCCGTCTGGAAACAAGGGTGCAGATTGTCCAGACGATCAAGAAGTAGAAGATGAAGTTGATGGCCGCGGCAATCCATAGACTGAATGCACATTTCCAGCGATTGCTACTGAGCCGAGAATCCCTGGGAATGTCACTGCGGTGATGATGTACCCTGCAATTTCAGAGGTTGAAAATCCCAAGTATTCAAGGCCGACCGACAGCAAGGCAGAGATGATTCCGGCAGCAAGAGCGACGAATATCGGCCAGCCCGATGGGCCATTTCCGCTTTTGAGCGCACCCTCATTTTCAGCAGACGCTTGGTTGTCGCCTAGCATTTGTCTCCGCCAATCAATGCAGAACTAACAGCATTCTCTGTCCCCGATCCACTTAAAGGCAACCGCAGATCCTTCGGCTGTGGCCCAGGATGCCAACTTGCGTCGAAGTCCCATCCATTACACTTGAGCGATGACCCGCGTCGCCATCGCTTCGAAGCCGCACAAGGAGGAGCTCGCCCGCATCCTGCCCGAGCTCATCGCCTGGCTGCGTCAACATGGCTTCGATCCTGTGCTCGACGATGAGGGCGGCAAGTACACCAGCGCTGCGCCGTCATTCCCGCGTGGGGAGTTGCCCGCGCAGCATCCGGCGCTGGTCATCGTTCTCGGCGGTGACGGCACGCTACTCTCCGTGGCGCGCGTCTTTGCCAATGTTGGCACGCCCATCCTCGGCGTAAATGTCGGATTCCTTGGCTTCCTCACCGAAATCCGTCTCGCCGATCTCTACGCTACCCTCGAAAGCTGGTGCGAAGGCTGTCACAAGATTGACGACCGCGTCATGCTCCACGCCGAGCTGTGGCGCGGCGCCTCTTGCCACTCCTGCTACGAGGCGCTCAATGAGGTCGTCGTCTCCAAGGGCGACATCGCACGCATGGGCGAGTTTGCCGTCGAGCTCGACGGCACCTCCGTCGCCCGCTTCCGCGCCGATGGTGTCATCGTCTCCACCCCCACCGGTTCCACGGCCTACACGCTCGCGGCCAACGGCCCCATCGTCACGCCCGACGTCGACGCCACAATCGTTACGCCCATCTGTCCGCACCTGCTTACGCTGCGGCCCATCGTCGTCCGCGGCGATGCCTCGCTCATCGTCCGTGTCGAAAGCGTGCCCAACGTCGCGCTCCTCACGGTCGACGGCCAGACCGCCGTCGAGCTGCGGAAGGGCGACGAAATCCGCTGCCATCGCTCGACATTCACCGTGAAACTGGTGCGCGTCGGCGACAGCGGCTTCTTCCAGGCGCTGCGCACAAAATTGAGTTGGGGTGAGATGTAGTCGAGATCAGTGCGTCAGCTCAGCCAGCAGCACCTTTGCCTTGACCGCCAGCGTGTGCGCCCCGTCCACGTCGCCTGAGGCCAGAGCGGCCTGCGCCTGTTTGAGGAACTCCCGGATCTGGTCCGCCGTCTTCTGTTCCGGGTCGCTCAGCGGGCGGTTGATATCTTTCAGTCCCTTCTCGATCGAAACAATCGACTCTTCCGTCTCCTGCCGCACGTCCGCCGGATCGCCAGAGGACAACTGCCCAATGGCGCTCACCGCCGGCGTAGCATCCACCGGCAAGGGCGGCGGCGTATTCTCCGCTTCCTCCGCATTCTTTTCCGATTTCCTGTGCCGAGGCCGGTGCGGCATCGCCTCGGTCGGGATCTTGGCATTTTGGATCTGTTCAGGCGGAATGGTATTTGCCGAGGGCGGCAGCTCCACGGGAGCGGGCTTCACCTCCGCAGACTGATTGGTCGCTGGAGGTGCAACCGGCTGAATCTCTATCTGATGAGTGCGATGGAAGCAGCCCGAGAGCAACAGAGGCAAAACGCAGACAGCGCTCCTGACAGGCCACTTCATTGATCCTTCCGCCAATCCCTTCTCCGGCATGCTTGCGGCGCGGATGCCCGAATTTCCGGCCACGCAATGGGGAACGCGCTCTCTCATCAACCGGCAAAGTCCTCGTAAGCAGATGATTGTCCCTGGGGTCCAATCATACCCGGTTTTTAGCGATCCCCGCTTCCGCAGATGCTCTATGTGCGAGCGCTCGCCGGTTGCAGATGCCGGCGTCCCCGATCTGACGCAGTCAACGGAATCCGCAGCCGGAATTCCGTGCCCGCGCCCAACTTCGATTGTACTTCCACGCCTCCGTGGTGCAACTGCAGGATGCGGTAAGTCATCGCCAGCCCAATGCCGCTGCCCCCTGACTTGGTCGTAAAGTATAGATCGAAAATCTTTTCCCGGAGTTCCTCGGGAATCCCCGTGCCCTGGTCGGCAATCCGTACCACCGCCGCGCGACCGCCTGCGCCGTTCGCCCCGCTCATGCGCTCCTCCTCCAGAATCACGTCCAGCCGGCCGCCTTCCGGCATCGCCTGGGCGCCGTTCTGAATTACGTTCAGCACTGCCTGCTTCAGCAGGTCTGCGTCCACGTTGGCCACCAGCGGATGCTCCGGCATCCGGCTCTCCAGTATCACGTTGCGCGTCGAAAGCTCGTCGGCCGACAGCGCCAGCACGTCGCCGATCACCGGCCGCAGGTCCTGCTCCCGTAACTGCAGCTCCACGGGCCGCGAAAAATCGACCAGCGTCTGCACCACGCGGTCCAACCGGCGAATTTCCGCGTCGATCACCTCCAGGTGCCGGGTCGCCGGCGACTGTGAATCGGCCAGCTTCGACTTCAGCAGTTCCAGGTGCACCACAATCGCGTTGATCGGGTTCTTCACTTCGTGGCCCACGCCGGAGGTCAGCCGCCCGATGGCCGCCATGCGCCGCGACAGTTCCAACTCGGACTCGATCGCCTCGGCTGACTCCAGATCGTGCAGCGTCACCAGCGCGCCCAGGTCGCGCCGCGAATCCTCGTCGTGGATAAAATCCACCGACACCTGCACGCGCCGGCCGGTCTCGGTGCGAATCTCTTCCTTGATCATGTCGGTGCGGTTCTCGAAGGCTTCGAGCAGCGCCGCGCCCAGCACTGTCGAGCGGTCGAAAACCTCCCATGCCTGCCGGCCGAGTATGCCGTCGCGCTCGCGCTGCAAAAGGCGGTGCGCCGCCTCTGACACCAGCACCGCGCGCGCGCCGCCGGTGAACAGCAGAATACCGTCCTGCAGGTTGCCGAGGATCTGGTTCAGGTTTTCCGTCAATGCGGAGAAGACCTCTTCCACGTTGCGCATGCGTTGGCCGATCATCTCGATCTTGTTCGAGACCTGCGCCACCATGTCCTGGCGCGGCTCGGCCGCTTCGTCCTCGGGCGGCGCCGGCACCGGCCCGGCCGCCGTCCAATAGTCCAGTTGCATGCTGATGTCTTCAAGCGGCTGCAGCGCCAGGTTGCTCAACAGGAAGGCCACCACCAGAGCCGTGCCCAGCGAAAATCCCATCAGCAGCAGTGCATTGCGCAGCAGCGGCGCATAGCTGGCGCTCAGCAGCGTGGTTCGCACGCCCACGTTCACGGTGGCCAGCAGCTTGCCGTTGTTGTCCAGCGGAATCTCCACGTCATACACCCGCGGTATCCCAAATACGTCCCGCATTAACTGCAGGGGATCGGAGTTGAGAAGCTGTCCGTAATCGGGCCGGTAAGGAAGCGGCTTGCCCTGATTATCGGGATTGCTGCTCAGCAGGATCATTCCCTGGTTGTCGCCGATGTTGATGTCGTAGACGGTGAGCGAGTAGCGGTTTACCGAATCGACGACAGCTCTCAGCCCTGCATCGTTCTCTACCGTCTCGGCCACCAGCGCGCGCAACTCGCCGGGGTTGTTCGGATCTACCATGCGGTTCTGCAGGTCGTTTTCGAGGGCATTGCGCAGCGCCAGCCTGATTTGCTCGGCGCTCATGAGGCTGGTTTCGTAGGACTGGTGCACCACCGCGTGCAAGAGTTGCGTCACATAAACCAGTGAGAGCAGCCCCGCCACAAGAAAAACCAGCGCCGTAATAGCAAGAACGAGTTTCGTCTTCAGGCGCATGGGTGTGGCGTCTCGCGCAGGGTATGCCTGATGTCGATTGTACGGGTCAGTCTGATGGTTTTGAAGAGCAAGTCCTAAGGCCGGCGCGGAGTCCAGGCCGCGGAGTCCAGGCCAGGAGCAGTTTAGGAACCACTGTCGTGGAATGCGGGGAGCGGAGTTCAGGAAGAAACAAGGGGTTTTCAGGCCGCTGAAAAACAAGGAACGCTGGGAGCCTGGCCTTTAAGCCGGGACGGTTGTGAAAGGGTGCGGTTTCCGGGGTCCCCAGCGTCAGGTCTTTGTCGCTGCGGTGGTTTGAGCCGTCCCGCAAAGCCCTCACACCACCGTTTCCCGTGCGGTCCCGTAAGCCTTCAGCTTGTTGTGCAGCGTCTTCAGGCTTACGCCCAGGATTTCCGCCGCCCGCGTCTTGTTCTGGCCGGTCGCCTCGAGCGTGCGCAGAATCAAAAGCCGCTCGGCCTCATCCACCGTCGCGCCCACCTGCACCGGAATCACGCTGGCGTCGAAGCTCGGCCCGCTCGTCTGCGCCTGCGCCTTGCCGAACCCCGGCGGCAGATGCCCGGCGTCGAGCGGCGTGCCATCCGGGCACAGGATCACCGCTCGCTCAATCGTATTGCGCAGCTCACGCGCATTGCCCGGCCAGCTGTAGGTCATCATCCGGTCCAGCATTGAGGCAGAAACACCGGCAACCCGCCGCCCGTGCTTCTCGTTCATCTCGTCCACCATGGCATCTGCCATCGCCGGCAGGTCGTCGACATGCTCGCGCAGCGGCGGCATCTGGATGTTGAAGACGTTCAGCCGGTAGAACAGATCGGCGCGCAAATGGCCGTGAGCCACGGCGTCGCTGGGGTCGCGATTGGTCGCCGCCAGTACCCGCACGTCCACATCCTGCTCGGTGCGCGCGCCCAGCCGGCGCAGCTTTCGCTCTTCCAGCACGCGCAGCAGTTTGGCCTGCGTGCCAATGGGCATCTCGCCCACCTCGTCCAGCAGCAGCGTTCCGCCTGAGGCCAGTTCGAAACAGCCCGCGCGCCGCTCCGCCGCGCCCGTAAACGCGCCCTTTTCGTGCCCGAAGATTTCGCTTTCGATCAGCGTCTCGGGAATCGCCGCGCAGTTCACCGCTACAAACGGCCGTGTCTTGCGCGGGCTCAACTCGTGCAGCGTGCGCGCCACCAGCTCCTTGCCCGTGCCGCTCTCGCCGGTGATCAGCACCGGCACACTCGAACCTGCAATCTGCTCAATCAGCGCAAAAATCTCGCGCATCTTGGGCGAACCGCCCACCAGTCTGCCCAGCACCCCGCTCTCGCGCAACCTTCGCCGCGCCACTTCAAGTTCGATTGTCGTTTGCCGTTGCCGCGTCGCATTTCCCAGAATCGTGCGCAGACGTGTCGCATCCACCGGCTTCTGTAAGAAGTCGTAAGCTCCCAGTTTCATGGCTTCAACGGCCTGTTCGATGGACCCCATGGCCGTAAGAACCACCACGGCGAGGTTCGAGGCCACATTCGAGTCCGGGCCAGCCCCCCCTTCGGCAAGCCTGGTCAAGAGTCCCATGCCGTCAAGCCGTGGCATTTTCAGGTCGGTCACCACAATGGCGGGTTCCCAGGCGAGTACTCTCTCCCACGCTTCGATGCCGTCTCGCGCGGTTTGGGTACGATACCCCCAACCGGAGATCAGCTCTGCCAGTCCCATCAACGCGTGTGGTTCGTCCTCGGCAATCAGTACTTTAACTCCGTTGTCCATTGTGGGTCCCGCCTGTTTTTCTGCTTGTGCTTTCCCTAGTAGAGTACCTTCAGATGGCTGTAAATAGAAGCCCGGAAGCCACCCGGCAGTGGTGCTATTCGGCCAGTTTTGAAGGTATCGGCCTTTTGCCCGCGAAGGGTGCGCGCTTATGCACGTACCTCCAAGTCCTCGAAGAATAAGCGGGCTTTAGCCTCTTAGGGAATGAACCTTGAGACGGCTCCGCAGTCCTACACTGAAGCCATGCTCGAATATGAAATCTCCCCGTCGGAAGCCGCAGAACTTCTCAAGCGAAACGCCGCAAAAATCGTCGACGTGCGCGAACCCTGGGAATTTTCGACCGCGCACATCGAGGGCAGCCAACTGATGCCCATGCGCGAAGTCCCCATCCGCGCCCGCCAGGAACTCGATTCAGCCGAGCGCATCGTTATCGTCTGCCATCTCGGCGTGCGCTCCATGCATGTTACGGCCTGGCTGCGCGATCAGGGGTTTGAAAACGTGCAGTCGCTCCGCGGCGGCATCGACGCTTGGTCCGTTCAGGTCGATCCTTCTCTCCCCCGCTATTAGCCTGCCGCAAAACGAAGCGCCGATCAAGGTATAAAGCGCAGGCTTTCAAGCCGGGATGGAAAACCGGGGCCCAGGGGTCAGCGCCCGAACAGATACGTCACCTGAAACAGCCCGTTGTCGATTCCGGGATTCTCGTTTGCCGTGTCGCGGTTCGAGATGTGGTGCACGTGGAATTCCAGGCGGATCGACCGCCCCCTGGTCGCAAACATCTCCACGCCGGCTCCGCCGGAGAACGTAAAGTTGAACCACCCGGCTCCGCTGATCGGAATCGCGCTCTTGGAGAACATCGTTCCCCCATGCAAACTCACCAGCGGCTGCACTCGCTCGCGCGGCAGAAAGTTCCAGTTAAATCCTATCGGCGTAATGGCTTCGCCCATCGTCCAGCGGCGTCCGCCGCAGCTTGCGATCTCGGTCCCGGTGTATGTAAACCCGTCGTCCAGTTGCACCGTGTAGGCATCGGTATAGGTTCCGCAAAATACCACCGGCGCAGCATAGTATGTGTAGCTCATCGGCTGCGGCGTCGACTGCGTCACCACCACCTTGGTCAGCGGATCGCCCTCGATCGCTACCGGCAACACCTCCAGGCTGTACTGCCAATCCACCTTATCGTTCAGCCTAATGCGCCGGCCGTAAGTGAATCCCAGGTTCAGAAGTTTGCGCTGCTCGGCAAGTCCGATCAGGATGTGGCTGGAATCGTTCGAGTAACCGGCAAAAAATCCAAAGCTGTTGAGTCGCGCAAAATAGGGCCCGCTGCGCTCCTGTGCGCAGCACGGCGCGCACCACGCTGCCATCAACGGGAAAATCAAAGCAGGCAAAATCGAAGAAAAAAAACAGATGCGTCTGGCCAAGGCAAGCTTTCCTTCCTCGATCGAGGGATCGCATGGCAGAGTTTGCGTTGTTCAAGTTTGCCCGAAAATGTCGACCCGCGTTCGGCGCCAGTCCGGCCTTCTCTTGACAGGCGCGATGCGCGGAACACCGCCGTATACTCTTGTTTGGATGCGAGATCGGCTGTAAGGAGTGTCCACATGTCCCCCTCTGCAAGGTCGTCCGCCGCTGCCTGGGCCTCTCAGAACCACCACCGTTTCCTTGATGAACTGAAAGCTCTGCTGCGCATTCCCTCCATTTCTACCCTGCCCGAGCATAAAGCCGATTGCCGCCGCGCCGCCGAAAGCATCAAGGCCGAACTGGAGCGGATCGGCATGGAAAACGCCCGGCTGATTGAAGCCGGGGCCCCCGCAGACAGGTCTTCGTCTGCGGGGTCGGAATCGCCCGCAGGACACGACGGCCATCCATTGGTCTATGCCGACTGGCTTCATGCGTCAGGGAAGCCTACTGTGCTCATTTACGCCCATTACGACGTGCAACCCCCCGATCC
Source organism: Acidobacteriaceae bacterium (assembly GCA_030049955.1). The sequence continues at coordinate 3,790 of JASIJX010000243.1, read as the reverse complement.
CCTTGACGAATGGGTTACTCCCCCCTTCGAGCCCACCGAGCGCAACGGCAATCTCTACGCCCGCGGCGCGGTCGACGACAAAGGACAGCTCTGGATACAGGTCAAAGCCCTCGAATCACTGCTCGCCGCCAATCGCACCCTGCCCGTAAACATCCGCGTGCTCTTTGAAGGCGAAGAAGAAGTCGGAGGGGAGGGAATTGCCACCTACGTAGCCTCAAAACCCGCGGACTTGAAGGCCGATTTCGCCCTTGTCTGCGACACCGAGCTCTTTGCTCCCGGCCTGCCCACCCTCTGCGTCGGCCTGCGCGGCATGATCTACACCGAGCTCGAGGTCCGCGGCGCAAAAACCGATCTTCATTCCGGCATGTACGGCGGCGCCGCGCCTAATCCATTCGTCGCCCTCGCGCAGATCATCGCCAAACTCAAGGACGAAAACGGCCGCATCCTCATCCCCGGCTTCTATGACGAAATCATCCCTCCCAGCCAGCAGGAGCTGAATGCATGGCGCAGCCTGCCCTTCGACGAAGAGGAGTACCGCAAAACTGAGGTCGGCTCGCGCCAGCTCGTCGGCGAGCATGGCTACAGCGTCCTAGAGCGCACCTGGGCCCGGCCCACGCTCGACGTCCACGGCATTCCCGGCGGCTTTACCGGCACCGGCGCAAAGACAGTTATCCCCGCCAGGGCGACGGCCAAAATCTCCATGCGCCTCGTCCCCGCCATGACCCCGCAAAAGGCCTTCGCGCTGTACAAGACCTACGTGGAAAAGATCGCTCCCGCCGGCGTCGACGTTGCAGTGCGCCTCATCCACTCCGGCGATCCCTGCCTCATCCCCGTCGACAATCGCTTCATCCAGGCAGCCACACGCGCGCTTCACGATGTCTGGGGCCGCGACACCGTCTTCATCCGCTCCGGAGGCTCCATCCCCATCGTCGGCGACTTCGATCGCCATCTGGGCCTGCCCAGCGTAATGATGGGCTTTGGACTTCCGGACGACAACCTCCACGCGCCCAACGAAAAATTCAACCTCAAGAACTTCGCCATGGGAATTCAGTCGCTGATCCGCTTCCTTGAAGAGGTGGGAAGCTGAAACACCGGGTGATCCAGCCCCCGATGAACGAGTCCCAGAAGAACGAGTCCCAGAAGAACGAGTCCGGGAAGAACGAGCCCCGGAAGAACGAATCGCCGATGGACAATACCCTTGTCGCCGCATTCGTCCTGGCCGGCGGCCAATCAACCCGCATGGGCAGCGACAAAGCGCTCGTCCCTTTTGCCGGCCAGCCGCTCATCGCCCGCGCTCTGGCCACGCTCCGCGAAGCGGGTCTCGAACACGCCATCGCCGGAGCCCGCGCCCAGCTCGAAAGCTACGCCCCGGTCATCCCCGATCCCGCTTCCGCACCCACTTCAGCTCCCACTTCAGCACAGGGCCCACTCGCCGGCGTCTGTGCGGCCCTGGCTTCTTCAACTGCCCGCTGGTGCGTTTTTATGCCAGTTGACCTTCCCCTGCTTCCCGCAACCTTGCTCCTCTACCTCCTCCGCCACGCGCAGCTAACCGGCGCGCCCGTCACCCTCGCCTCCGTCAACAGCTTTGCCCAAACCTTCCCAGCCGTCATCAACCGCGCTGTTCTCCCGTTGCTCCAGTCGGAGCTCCATGCCGGCCGCAACGGCTGTTTTGCCGCCTTCCGCGCCGCCTCATCCGCGCTTAACCAGCCGCTCTCCATCGTCCCCGCAGAGCTCCTGGTCCAGTCCGGCCACGTCGCCCACCCAGCCGCGCTGCCCCCATTCTGCTGGTTTCTCAACGTCAACACCCCGGGCGATCTCCGCCGCGCCGAAGCGCTCCTGATGCGTCACGGTGCGCGCCGTGGCGCATCGGATTGCGTAAGCTGGAATTAACCCATGGCCGATACGCCCTCCCAACCCGAGCCGCTTGAGCCACCGGTTGCCCCGCCGCTCGCCGCCGAACTCGAGGTCCTCGAGAACGGCAGCAAGAAGGAACCCGAGCCGCCTCATCCCGCGCCTGTGCCGAACGAGGAGCCGCTCATCGTCTTCCGCGATGTCTCCATCGCCTTCGGTGATCATGTCGTGCTCCAGAACGTCAGCTTCTCAGTCAATCGCGGCCAGACCCTTTGCATTCTCGGCCGCAGCGGCGTCGGCAAATCCGTTTCCCTGCGTCTGCTCATGGGCTTCCTCAAGCCCGATTCCGGCTCCATCCGCGTTGCCGGCCAGGAGATCACCGATCTCGACGAAGAAGGTCTGCGCGCTATCCGCAGGCGCGTCACCATGGTCTTCCAGAACGGCGCGCTCTTCGACTCGCTGAGCGTCCGTGAGAACGTCGCCTTCCCGCTGCGTGAGCACGATAACGGGCTCTCTGACGACCAAATCGATCAGCTCGTCGATCGCCTCATCGGCCTCGTCGGCGCTGACGACGTAATCGATGAGCTTCCCGCCAGCCTTTCCACGGGCCGCAAGCGCGCTGTCGCCATCGCCCGCGCGCTCGCCGCGCAGCCAGACGTCGTCCTCTATGACGAGCCCACCACCATGGTTGACCCGCTCATCGCCCGCCGCCTTGGCAACCTCATCCAGCAGCTCAAACGCCAGCTTGGCTTTACCAGCATCGTCGTTACCCATGACATGCGTTTTGCCGAGCGGCTTGCCGATTCGGTCCTGTTTCTCGATTCGGGACGCGCCAGCTTCTTCGGCCCATTGGATCGGTTCGTCGCCTCGACCGATCCCGCGATTTCTCAATTCCTTACCCTCGACCGATACGTTCTTCCGCAGGTCTAAAAAAACAGAGCAGGGACATAAAGAATTAATAAAGGAAATGTAAAATTTTTCTTGCTTTTCGGCCAGTCGCTGATTTATTGCTATCAGTCAGATATTCCAAATAAGCCACAGATCATCAAGAAAGCAATTTTTTCATCAAAAAAGCAATTTTTCGGCTTCCGCGTTCGCTGCTGCCACAAATTGAGTATTTTCCTGTCTTGGACCAACCCGTTAGCGTCTTTCTTTGGCGAGAAAGGTGCCAGCACTGTTGTTTAGCTACTTCAGTAGCACAACTTGGTGCTATGTTTCTCGCGGGGCGAGATGTTAACGCACCTGTGTTCAATCGCTTTGGGGGGAAACTGGCAGGCTATATTTGGCGGACAAATAGCCTGCCAGTAGTAAAAAATCGGCCTGTAAACGCGACGGATGCGTGAGAACCGGGTTGGAAAGAGTCATAGCCCGGTTTCTAGTGCGCATTTCCTCATTCGTTGCGTCGGGAATTCGTCTATTTATTTAAAGCATTCGTCGTAGCAGAAGTGTTGGTTATGAGCCGGCGCAGCAGCGAAGAACTGTGCTTCCGGCCCAGTCAGGGCATTATTTTTCCGGCTGCGATTGCAATTATGCAGATCGGAGAGTGTATCCCTGAGTTGATTGCAACGTTGAGGTCTGCAGGGCGCATGGCGAGTTCGGGGTTTTGGGAACGTATATCTTCATCATTGCAGTCGGCGCGAGAGTGGGATCCGAAGCCCGCCTCCGAGCACGCGCCCACCGGCCGCGGGTCGATGGCGTTGTGGATGTTGGCCGATGCGGTGACGATTGTGGCCGCGGCGGCAGCAGCGGCGCTTTACCGGCTGCACGCGGTTTCTCTTTCTGAAGTGCAGACCTTCTGGACGGGCACGGTCTTCCCCAAGCATCCGCTGGGCATTCCCGCAGCGCTGTTGTGCGGCTTCATGCTGGCGATCCTCACCGCCAGCCGGCGCATGCATCTCTACGAGCCGCTGCGGCTCAGCGGTTTTTTCCGCGAGCAGCG
>JASIJX010000242.1 GCA_030049955.1 Acidobacteriaceae bacterium | reverse complement strand
CTGCAGCGTCCGCGTTCGAGTGGCCGAGTGACACGCGCACACCTCGCGCCGTCGCGTGCTGCGCCAGTTCCACTGCTCCCGGCAACTCCGGCGCCAGCGTCATCAACCGCACCTGTCCGCCGCCTGCATCGTACAACCGGTCGAAGGTGGCGATATCCGGCGCAAGCAGATGCTCGGCAGGCTGCACGCCGCGCTTCGCATGGGAAAGAAATGGTCCTTCGAGGTGAATGCCGATCGGCCGCGCGCACGCCGTGCCATCCGGCCCCTGCCCGCGAATCCCGTTGCGCACCATTTCTGGCTTCTCAATCAGCTTTGCCAACCCCTCTACGGCTCGCAATGTCGCGTCCAGCGGAGCCGTCACCGTGGTGGCAAGATAAGTCGCCGTCCCGTGGCGCGCCAGCAGCGTTCCAATCGCCCCCATCGCCTCCGGCGTCGCCTCCATCACGTCGTGACCGGCTGCGCCATGAAAGTGCACATCGAAGAACGAAGGCGCAAGCGTTGCGCCTGGGAAATGATGCTTCTTCATTCCGCAAGGGATTGGCTCCGCGGCGGTCACACGCGAGCCAATCGAGGCAATCCGCCCGTCTTCGATTTCAAGCAAAGGATGCTGGAGGAAGTCGGCGCCGTTCCAGAGGCGGCCAGCCGTGACGATTGTGCGCATGATTGATCATTATAAGCAGATCAATGCGCAGAAATCGCCAAAACGATCAAAAAGCCGCGATTTAAATCTCAGCGGTACTTGCGCAGCACGCCCAGTACCCGGCCCTGGATGGCCACGTGTGCCGCAGGCACATAGATCGGTTCCATCTCCACGTTTGCGGGCTGCAACCGCACCACGTTGCCCTCCGGGTAAAAGCGCTTGAGCGTAGTCTCGGAGCCATGCACCAGCGCCACCACGATCTCGCCCTGCCGGGCCGTTCGCGTGCGTTCCACCAGAACGTAATCGCCGTTGATGATGTGCTCGTCGCGCATGGAGTCGCCCCGCACTTCGAGCGCAAACACGTCGCGGTTGCCCACCACGTCGTGCAGCGAAATGCTCTCGGGCGTTTCCATCATCTCCACCGGCAGGCCGGCGGCAATGCGGCCCGCCAGTGGCAGCTTGGCGCTCGATCGCGTGCGCGAGCCCGGCGGTAGCAGGTCAATCGAGCGGCTGCGGTTGTGAACGCGGTCCAGCAGCCCCTTCTTTTCGAGATTCGTGATGTGCTTGTGAACAGTGGCCAGGCTCTTCAGGCCCATTCCGCGGGCGATCTCTTCAAACGAGGGCGAGTAGCCGTTGCGGGCGACGAATGACTCCAGAAAATCGAGAACCTCTTTTTGTCTTCGGGTAACTGCCATAGCCACACCGGCGAACGTCCGTCCGCCGTCACTCCTTTCGCGCGATATCCCTCGCGCGGCATTCGCGTTCAATGCAAGAACGAGAGAACTATAGCACGCGAGCGAAGCAAAGGCGAAGAAATTTTCTTCACCGCGGTGACCAGGGTGATACCTGCACGTACAAGGCAGCTTTTTCACTATACCGGTCGTTTTCGTGCGGCAAATTTCCGGCGCAAGTCTTCTATGGAATCAGACGCGAAACGAGCGAGGTCCATTACGCTGTGGCGACGTTTTCACTGCCGGTGGCTCCGCTTTGGGTTCCTCGGTTATCGGGTCGCGGCCGCGAGGCGATGCCTGTACCGCTTCGGCTTCCTCGTCAGCACCGGGCGCATGCGCCTCATCCGGGATGGCAATCCCCGGCGACAGCCACTTCCCATTGCGCCGGGTTACAACGGCGCTGAACCCTGCAAAATAGACGATATAGTCGCCATCAGGAAGTTCGGCAGGGCCGCCGATCAATGCCAAGTCCACGTAACGGAAGACCAGCAGAGCACCGCTGGCATTATGGTCCTGCATCCGCCGGCTCAGCACTTCAACTTCGGCTTCTTGGCCCATTCCGCGCACAATTCCAGGCAGCAGGACCATGGTTCCCTTATTCACAATACAGCTCTCCCCGCACTATTTGCTTTAATGGTCGCGCTTTCGTGTTCGGTGAGATGCGGCGCAGGGCAAACCTGTTGCCTCCCGTTCGCACACTACTTGGGGAATGTGGAAAACCGGGCCGCACTACAATCGTTCCATGCTGATCGAGACCTTCCCTGTAGGCCCGCTGCAATGCAACTGCACCATTCTCGGCGACGAAGATTCCGGCGAGGCAATCGTCATCGATCCGGGCGATGAGATTGGCCGCATCGAGCACCGGCTCAAAGAGCGCGGGCTCAAGCTCCGGCAAATTCTCATTACCCACGCGCACATCGATCACGTGGGCGGCGCGCTTAAACTGAAACGTTCAACCGGCGCTCCTATTTTCTTGAATGAAAACGATCTTCCGCTTCTCCGCAGCATGGCCATGCAGGCCGCCTGGCTGGGCGTCGCTCCGCCGGAAACCGCACCACCGGACGAGAGCCTGCGCGAGGGCCAGACGGTCGGCCTGGATCGTTTTCCCGCCCAGGTGCTGCACACCCCCGGCCATACCCAGGGCTCCATCTGCCTGCACTTCGCGCCCATGAAGCTGCTCGTCGCCGGCGATACGCTCTTTGCCGGCAGCATCGGCAGAACTGACCTGCCTGGCGGCAATTACCCGCAGATCATCGATTCCATCCACTCCAAACTGCTTACGCTGTCCGACGAGACCCGTGTACTCCCCGGTCACGGTCCTGAAACGAGCATCGGTCAGGAACGGGCGATGAACCCGTTTTTGCAACAGAGGTAAAGAGGAAATCGAGGTTAATTCAATTTGTCTTTATGCAATAACTTGCGCCTGTCAATTTAAAGCTCGACTTTATTCGCGCCCGCCTGATGTTGCGCATCCTGATTCATTCCCAAATAGTTAACAAGCACCGAAACTCCCAGGGTGAATTCCGGCTCCGGCGCGAGCAGACTCAGGACCAGCCATCCCGAGGCCGGCATGCCAAAGAAGTAGCCGGGATGAACCCAGACCCCACGGTCGAGCAGCCTGAGAACCGTCTGCTCATCCGGCCTCAGCGCCGGAATGCGCAGCACCGCGTACCATCCGCCCTCCACCCTGAGCCGATGCACGGCCGGAGCCGCGGCAAGCTGTCGGTCGAGCTCGGCGAGGTTTGCCGAAACCCGTGCCGCGATTTGGTCCTGAATGACCTTGCGAAGAGCCAGCCACCGCGGCAGCGCGCACTGTACCGGCGCGTTCATCGAGAGGAACGTATCGGCGATCACCTCCAGCCGGTCGATAGCCGGCCAGGGCGCCGCCGTCCGCTCCGGACCAGCCGCAACGATCCAGGCCGCCTTCATCTGCGGCAGGCCGGCGATCTTGCTCAGCCCGCTCACCGTAAATACCGGTACATCCTCAAGGCCGGCGGCAAAGCTCTGCGTCCCAAGTCCGGAATTCGCCCCGGAACTTGCACCGAAGCCGTAGTTCAGAAAAACCTCGTCCACAATCAGCGACAGATCAAACTCGCGGCATAGCCGGGCCAGCTCTGCAGCTTCCCATGCCTTGGTAAAGTGGCCGGTCGGGTTGTTCGGGTGGACGAGAACGA
>JASIJX010000241.1 GCA_030049955.1 Acidobacteriaceae bacterium | reverse complement strand
GGCCCCACGCTGGTGGCGATCGCCGCGGCTTCGGCAACCATTGTGGCGCTGGTCGTCTTCCTGCGCTTCTGGAAGCCGCATCGCGTGCTCAATGCGCTCGGCGATGACATCACCGGCCAGGAGCGCATTGCACACAGTCACAGCGGAGCGAAGGTGTTTCGCGCATGGATGCCGTGGCTGGTGCTGAGCGCGGTGGTATTCCTCTGGGGAATACCGCGCTTTTCGCAATGGATGGACGCGCACACAACGGTCAAGCTGACCGTAACCGGGCTGCACAACGTGATCGAGCGCGTTCCGCCAGTGGTAGCGCGTCCCACGACCGAGACTGCCATCTTTACCTTCAACTGGCTTTCGGCAACAGGCACCGGAATTCTCGTCGCCGCCCTGCTCGCGGGACTGCTGATGGGCCTCGGTCCTGTCGATCTGGCGCGGTCATTCTTCCGCACGCTCTTCAACATCCGCTTCGCCATCATCACTATCGCAGCCATGATGGCCATTGGATACATCACGCGCTACTGCGGTCTCGACGCCACACTCGGGCTGGCGTTCGCGCGCACCGGCAGGCTCTATCCATTCTTCGGAGCGCTGATTGGCTGGCTGGGCGTGGCCAGCACGGGGTCGGATACGTCGTCCAACGTGCTGTTCGGCAGCCTGCAGGCAATGACGGCGCGACAGATCGGCGTTTCGCCCGTGCTGATGGCCTCAGCCAACTCTGCCGGCGGCGTGATGGGCAAGATGATTGCCGCGCCGAGCGTCGTGGTTGCCACAACGGCGACGCAGACCTACGGTCAGGAGGGCAGAATTTTGCGCTTTGTCTTCCTGCACAGCCTGGCGCTGGCGTGCCTGGTGGGAGTGGTCGCTTATTTGATGGCGTACGTGCCGCCGTTTACCGTGTTGGTTGCGCACTAGCTGAAGAATCTGCGTAAAAGACGAAGGGCCGCGCAAAGGCGCGGCCCTTCGTCGCATTCGAGCTACTATCCCCGCAACCAGTCCTTGACTTTTTGCCCAATCACGTCGCGCCCTACGTCGCTGATCGCATTGGTGAGCGGAATCTGCTTGGGGCAGGCCTGCACGCAGTTCTGCGCGTATCCGCACTCCTGAATGCCACCGTCGCCGGCAAGCGCGCGCAACCGCTCTTCCTTGAGGACCTTGCCCGTCGGGTGGTTATTGAAGAGCTTCACCTGCGCAATCGTGGCCGCGCCGACGAAGCCCGTGGCCACATCGAACTGCGGGCAAACTTCCATGCAGCAGGTGCAGGAAATACAGTTCGAAAGCGGATAACTCACCTCCTGCTGCTGCGGAAGGACACGCGGCCCAGGGCCCAGATCATAAGTGCCGTCGACAGGAACCCACGCTTTGACGCGCTTCAAATTTTCAAACAACACCGAGCGGTCAACCTGCAGGTCGCGCACCAGGGGAAACTTCGAAAGCGGCTCCAACTTGATGGGCTGCTCGAGATTATCGACCAGCGCCGAGCAGGCCATGCGCGCTTTACCATTGATGCGCATCGCGCAGGACCCGCAGATCTCCTCAAGACAGTTGGAGTCGTAAGTGATCGGCGTGGTCGGCTTGTCGTCGGCGGTGATCGGATTCGTCGCGATCTCCATCATCGCGGAGATGACATTCATGCCCGGCCGCCATTCCAGCTCGAACTTTTCCCATACGGCCGGCGCCTCGGGGCTCGCCTGGCGCTTGATCTCGAATTGAACCGTCCTGTTCGCCATGTTTCCTTTCTACTTCCGCCACAACACTCGTCCAAAAGTCTGCGGGGCTCGGCTTACCCGCAGATCCTTCGCTCCGCTCAGGATGACGCGGCCGATATACCGCTGTCATTTCGCGGCGTCGTACCGCCGTGGCCGCGGCTTGATGAACTCTGTGTCCACGTCCTCGTACTCGATGTTCGGACCCTGAGTGCAGCCGGTAAAGCTCGCCTTCGTGGTCTTCAAATACTTCCAGTCGTTGCGCTCGGGAAAATCCGGCTTGTAATGCGCACCGCGCGACTCGTCGCGCAAAATAGCGCCCAGCGTGATCGTCCGCGAGAGCTCCAGCATGTTATAAAGCTGCCGCGCGAAAGCAAAGCTGGTATTCGCCCACTGGCTGCGGTCGCTCAGGTTGACGCGCTTGAAGCGGTCGAGCAGTTCGACGACCTTCTCATCGGCCAGCTTGAGCCCCTTGTTGTAGCGGATCACGGTTGCGTGCTCGGTCATCGTCTGTCCCAGCTCGCGCCACAAGCGGAAGGGATTCTCTGTCCCTTCGTTGGTCATCAGCTTCTCGTTGATCTCGGCCTGCCGTGCGATTTCGGCCGCTGCGCCGCCATCGCCTACTAGCGCCGGCGCGCTCTTGGCATATTTCAGCGCGTTGGGTCCGGCCTGGAATCCGCCAAAGATGCAGCTCACTAGCGAATTCGCCCCCAGCCGGTTGGCGCCGTGGTACTGGTATTCGCACTCGCCGCAGGCAAACAGGCCGGGAATATTCGTCATCTGATTGAAGTCCACCCACAGGCCGCCCATGGTGTAGTGCATGCCGGGGAAGATCTTCATGGGCACTTCGCGCGGATCGTCGCCCACGAACTTCTCGTAGATTTCGAGAATGCCTTCGAGCTTGCGATTCAGCGTCTCGCGGTCGATGTGCGTCAGATCGAGGTAAACCATCGGCTGGCCGTCGATGCCGAGACCGAGCTCGTAGACGACCTTGTGAATCGCGCGCGTAGCCACGTCGCGCGGGACGAGATTGCCGTATTTGGGATACCACTCCTCGAGGAAGTAGAAGCGCTCGGAATCGGGAATCTGCTTCGCAGGCCGGTTGTCGCCGGGCGTGCGTGGCACCCACACTCGGCCACCCTCGCCGCGCGCCGACTCTGACATGAGGCGTAGCTTGTCTTCGCCGGGGATCGACGTTGGATGCACCTGGATGAACTCGCCGTTGGCGTAGTACGCGCCTTGCTGAAAGACCGCCGACTGCGCCGACCCAGTGCAGACCACGGAGTTGGTGCTTTTGCCGAAGATGGCTCCTACGCCGCCGGTGGCCAGGATCACCGCGTCGGCCGGGAAGGCACGCAGTTCCATGGTGCGCAGGTCAAGCGCGGTAATGCCGCGCGCTGCGCCCTTTGAATCGATGACTGCGGAAAGAAACTCCCAGCCCTCGTACTTTTTCACCTTGCCTTCAGACTCGAAGCGGCGCACCTGCTCGTCGAGCGCATAGAGAAGCTGCTGGCCTGTGGTTGCGCCTGCAAACGCCGTGCGATGGTAGAGCGTTCCGCCAAAGCGGCGAAAATCGAGCAAGCCTTCTGGCGTGCGATTGAAGGGCACGCCCATGCGGTCGAGCAAATCGATAATGGCCGGCGCGGCCTCGCACATGGCCTTGACGGGCGTCTGGTTGGCGAGAAAGTCGCCGCCGTAGATGGTGTCGTCAAAGTGCTGCCAGGTGGTGTCGCCTTCGCCCTTCAAGTTCTTGGCCGCGTTGATGCCGCCCTGCGCGCACACCGAGTGCGAGCGCTTGACGGGGACGATCGAAAACAAGTCCACACTGCCGCCCATCTCGGC
>JASIJX010000240.1 GCA_030049955.1 Acidobacteriaceae bacterium | reverse complement strand
CTGGGTATCGACCGATGGTATACCGGCGCTCCCGGCCATGAATACGATAGTTCAGGATGAAAGCAACCACTCCAGCCGCTGTGATCCGAACACCGAACCCCGGAATCACATCGTCATATTCAATCGAGTTTCCGGTCGGCGGCGGAATAAGTTTGGAGATCAACTTCTGAGATATTCGCTCGGCCATGGCGCTCCTGTGTCCGCACTGTGTCCGTATCTAACGCGCGTTTGTGGCATTTTCTGTCATCGGCTGTCTGTTCCTGACAAGATTTAAGCCATTGATTATAAGGAGTATATCACGTAAGTCGGTTATAATGAATTCCTGTATGATTTGTAGGTGGATTGATTCGTAATCAGCAGGTCATCGGTTCAAGTCCGATCGTCGGCTCCATCCTGTCCGTCCGCAACTTCCCTCCAGACGAATCAAATCGTGCACCGGTTATCCACGATTTTTTTCTTGCCTGGTTGAATTGCTGCCCTCTTATCCACGTACACTCTTGGCATAATCGCACCAGAGCGTATCTCCCCTCGATGAACGAGAGGCCGGATAGAGAACCTATGGGGGCGTTTGGGGTGGGCAGTTACAGCCGTCGCGATGTGTTGCGAATCCTCGAAATCAGTTCCCGCCAGTTGCTGGGCTGGGAGCGCGCCGGGTTAATTCCCCAACAACAGAGCTACAGCTTCCGGGACCTTGGCCAGTTGCGCACACTCCGCCTGCTGCGCGAGAACGCCGTTCCCGCTGCCTCCATCCGCGATTCCATCCTGGCCATGAAGGCCGTGGCCGGCATGGCCAACCCGCTGCTTGAAGCACGCGTCGTCCGCACCGGCACGCGGCTGGCGTTCCGGCATCACGGCGCCATGGTCGATCCCATCCGCCGCCAACTGTTATTTGATTTTGAAAGCGTAGAGCATCTCGGAGAAGACCAGCTCGACCGGCCCTCCGCAGCGTGTGAGCCTGCTCCGCTGCGCCGGCGCGGCCAGCAGGCGCAGCGCGGCATTGCAGACCTTTTCGAGTGCGCCGTGCAAGCCGAGGAATCCGGCGACAAGCAGCGCGCCATCGCTCTCTACCGCGAGATTATCGGCCTCGATCCCAATTACGCGCCGGCCTGCATCAATCTCGGCACGCTGCACTTTCATCTGCGCGAGTTCACACAGGCCGAGGAGTATTACCGCCGCGCCACTGACGCCGATCCCAATTACGTGCTGGCGTATTTCGACCTGGGCAACGTGCTCGACGAGCTTGAGCGGCTTGACGAATCCATCGCCGCCTACTGCAAAGCCATCGCGCTTGTGCCCCGCTATGCTGACGCGCATTACAACCTGGCTCTGGCCTACGAACGCCTGCACCAACCCCGCGCCGCGCTGCGCCACTGGCAGGCCTATGTAAAGATCGACAGCTTCGGCCCATGGTCGGAGCACGCCCGGCATCAGATCCGCGCCATCCTCAGCCACGAAAAGCTGTCCATCGCATCGCGCGCCGGGCACTTCATTCCGCCGCGCAAATCCGCCGCCAGCCTTACTGTGCTTTAGAGCATTTTCGGAATACTCGTAGACTTTTTGAGGGCGGTGAGGGGTGGCTTTTTCTTGAGGAAAAAGCCACTTGAGCGCGTGCCTCCGGTCTACACCAATTCCGAAAAGGCTTTAGCCGCTCGCTTTACCGCCGCAATGTGCTCCGGTCCCGTCCGGCAGCATCCGCCCACCATCTGAGCGCCTGCGCGATACCATTCCTCAGCCATCCGCCCGAACGCCGCCGCGTCGCGCGTTTCCGTCCCTGCCTCCGTCCATGACCGCCGCGCCGCGTCCCACCCCTCGCCGGAGTTGGGATAGACGATCACCGGCCAGTCGGAAGCCTTGCGCAACTCGCCGATGAGCTTGCCCACCAGCGCAGGCCTCGTGCAGTTCACGCCAATCGCCACTGTCTGCGGCAGCCCCGCGACAACAGCCGCGCAATCGGTCAGCCGCTCGCCATGCGCCACGTGGCGGTCATCGCGGCAGGTAAAGGAAAACCATGCCCGCAGCTCTGGCCAATCTTCTAAAGCCTCGCCCAGCGCGCGCGCCTCTTCAAGCGAGGGCAAGGTCTCGAACGCCAGCACGTCCGGCCGCTCGGCGCCGCGCGTCGCCGCCAGTACCGCAATCCGCTCACGATGGAACCGCACTAACTCGGCAAACGAGCAGGCGTAATCGCCCGTATATTCGGCGCCGTTATGCAGCGCCGCGCCGAAGGGTCCAAGCGAAGCCGCAACGGCAATGCTCCGGCCGGCAAACTCCTCCGCCGCTTTGCGCGCCAGCTCTACCGACCTGAGCAGCGCCGCATCGGCGCGCGCCGCAGCCATGCCGCACTCCGCGTAACCCATCCGCGAAACCTGATAGCTGGCCGTCTCAATGCAGTCGGCGCCCGCCTCAACATACGCGCGATGAACAGCCGCGATCTTCTCCGGCGCCTCCTCGAGCACGTGCGCCGACCACAGCGGCCCGTCAATACACGCGCCGCGGGCTTCGAGCTCAGTAGCCATGGCGCCATCCAGCACGCGAACGCACGCCAGTGGCGAATCCGGCGTTCTACTCATAATGCCTACTCCTCCACCATCGCCTTCAACCGGCTCAACGCGCTGTCCCACTCCTGCGAGACACGCCCAACATACTCCTGCACATCGCCCAGCGGTCGCGGGTCGAGCGCAAAGCGGTTTTCACGCCCGCAGCGAACGCCGCGCACGAGGCCAGCGCCTTCGAGCACGCGCAGGTGCTTGGTCACCGCCTGCCGTGTGATCCGCGTTCCCGCCGTCAGTTCGGCGATGGAAGCTGGCTGGCCGTCGGCCAGGCGCGACACCAGTGCCAGCCGCGTGGCGTCGCCCAGTGCGGCGAACACCGCTTCGGTCGTGGGCCGTCTACGCATGCGTGCCAACATAGCTCTCGATGTTCTTCATCTGCTGCGTCCAGCCGCCGTCATTGCGTGGAAAGACGACGCCGCGCAGCTCCGCCGGCAGTTTTTCAAAGCCTGACTCCGTAATTGTCAGCAGCGTTCCGGTTGCCGTCGGCTCTAGCCGGAACTCCACGCGCGTCCGCGGCAATCCCGTGTAATCGGCCGAGTACGCAGCCTTGTCCACGTTCGCCAAGACTGGCCAGGTGAACGCAAACAACCGTTCCGGCTCCATGGCCTCAATCTGCGCCTCCCACACCACATGCTCGAACCCGGGGTGCAGAATCCGTCCGCGCACCGTCTTGTCCAATTCAAACGGCCCCTCCAGCGCCACGCGAAACCACTCGCCAAACTCGCGATAATCGCTGATCGCCCGCCACACGCGCGCAATCGGCGCCCGCAGTTCGATCCGCTTTTCAATCCTGTCTTCAGCCACGCTGCCGGCCTCCTTCAATAAGGCAACCATCTAGTTGCGCATAATAGCATCGCTGCGAATTAATTGGCAACCATCTGGTTGCCAAATCCTCTTCGGCGGCAAATCGTAGGCGCGCGCGAACTCTTGGATAGAAAAAAGAAAAGGCCTCGGAACCGAGATCGGAACCGGGGCCATTCGGGTCAAACGTGGCACGGACTCTTCAGTCCGACGCTCCACGCAACAAGAAGTTTTTCTAACAACGCAGATCCGGGATCGGATCGGTGAAACTAGATATATATATATTCATATAAAAGCAATCTCTAACAACGCAGTCCGGGGAACAACATCTGGGGAATCTGCCAGGAAAACCCAAACTCTGATCCCTTTACTGCGTGGGATCTCCTGTCCACGTACCGATCTTCCGCCAAGTCGAAGCAACTGCAAATCCCACAAAGAGCGCATGCGTGCCCTGAAGGTCACCAAGCGGCTAGTTACCTTGCTTGGCTTTCCTATCCGAAACAGCCTGAATCTGTGCCAGATTTATCTGAAAATAAAGGAATTATCCGCCGACTGCTCCGCGCGACGAATGTGCATCATCCAAACGGATTCTGAACAATCAACAAGCGGTTTTTGAACAATCAATCAGATGGTGTGGACTGGTACGGTAAAACCCCTCAATGACTTAACCGCGCTCATTGTCTGCCGCCGAACTTTCCACTAACGGCTTCTTCGACCACTTCAGTCCCACCCAGGCCAAATAGCCCAGTTGAATGGCCCAGGTAATCGAGTAGGCCGCCTGCCGGAACAGGTGACCCAGCTGGGCAATGACCGCATCGTGGTTGGCAGACGCATACGTCGGATCCGGCGGCGCGGTCAACACCAGATAGGCGGCGCGCGCCAGGAGCACCACAGACACAATGGCGAGCAAACGAAAAAAAATCTTCTTCATCGCAAAATTCCTTTTTGCATTTACGCCTGCAGCGCCCCGATGGCCTCAAGCTGGTCGCGCTCAATCGCTTTCTGTTTTTTCCGCTCCACGTAATACCTCAGGCCAAGCACCATGAGCCCCCAGGCTACCCATGCCAGCAGGTTCCAACCGAAGGCAGCCAGCATCTTCGGGTCCTTGATGCCGGAGTCCGGCCCGCCGCCAAAAACCGGCGCCGGATGCTGTGTCCGCCACCAGCGGTTCGACATATAGACAATCGGCACGTCGAGTGCGCCAAAGATGCCTAGCACAGCGGCCAGCGTCTGCATCTGCGGCCCGGCGGCAAAGCGCCGCAGCAGCAGATAGCTCACGTAGATCAGCCACAGCAGCAGCGTAGTAGTCAGCCGCGCATCCCAGGTCCACCACATGCCCCACGCCCGCCGGCCCCACAGCGGCCCGGTCACCAGAACCACCGAGCAGAAGACAACCCCGACCTCGGCGCCAGCCAGTGCCCAGGCATCGGCAATCTGCGCGCGGGTGGGATGGTTGCGGCGCAGAGCGAGGTAACCTATGCATCCCGCCAAAGAGATCGCGAAAAACAGGAACGCAACCATCGCCGATGGCACGTGGTAATAGAAGATCCGCTGCACCTCGTGCATGGTTTGTTCGTCCGGCGCAACGTAAATGGCCTGGTAATAGGCCCACGCCATCAGCCCCACGGTCGCGGCGGCATAAAGACCAAGAATGGCTCGTTTCATTGAAAAATCCTGACATTCCCAGTGTACGTCCAGCGGCGTTTCCTTGTGTGACGGCCATCACCCGAAATCCCCGCGCCCTTATCCTTTCCGCGGCTTCATCGCCGGAAGGGTGGGCCGAAAGCGTGGGAAGGATCGGCATTCCCCAAATCCCCGTTCCCGTGCGATTTCCACTGCACCCCAAGGAGCACGCTCGCATCCTTACCCAACAAGGAGGGGGAAACAATGAAAGCCGTTCTGCTCGAAGAATATGGCGGCCCGGAAAAGCTGCAATACACCGATACCGACACGCCTCCATACGGCGACAACGAGGTGCTGGTCAAAGTCCATGCCACCAGCATTAACCCCATCGATTACAAGCTGCGCAGCGGCGCAATGCGCCAGTACATGCCCCTCGATTTCCCCGAAATCCTGGGCCGCGACCTGGCCGGCGAAGTAGTTGCAACCGGCAGGAACGTCACCGGCTTTTCCAAAGGAATGCGCGTGATGGCCCTGGCCAACGGCACCTACGCCGAGTTCACCACCGCCCGCGCCGATGTGCTGGCGCCCATCCCCGATGCGCTTACCTTCGAGCAGGCAGCAGCGCTGCCGCTTGTCGTCACCACCGGTGCGCAGTTGATCGAGCGTGGCGTCAAGCCGCGCGCCGGGCAAACCGTCCTCGTCACCGGCGCGCTGGGCGGCGTGGGCCGCACCGCCGTGCACGTAGCGCGCCAGCACAGCGCCCGCGTGCTGGCCGGCGTGCGCCGTTCAGAGATCGATCAGGCGCGAAGTCTGTCTGCCGACGACATCATCCCCATCGACGACGAAAAGGCGATTGAGAAGCTCATCGACCTGGACTCGATAGCCGACACAGTCGACGGACCAACCATCGAGCGGCTGCTCAAGCGGCTGCGCGCCGGCGGGGTTCTGGGTTCGGTTCTTGGCGAACCATCCGGAGCCAAAGGACGCGACATCCAGGTCCGCGCCGTCTTTGCCCAGCCCGACGCATCGCGCCTATACGAGCTCGCAGACGACGCTGCCCGCCGCGAATTTGAGATCCCCATCGCCCGGGTGATGAAGCTTTCCGAGATTCAGGAAGCGCACCGGCTGGCCGAGAGCCACGCCGTCAAAGGCAAGATCGTGTTAACGCCGTGATCCGGCGCCGTAAGCGCAGTGCAATCGCAGCTTTAATCCGCCGCAGCCGATACCGCTGTATTCGCTCCTTTGCTCCCTTGTTCCCTCAATCCTGTTCCCTCGGTCCCTGCATCACTATCTGTGGTCCCGGTTGAACGACCCCGTCGCAATCGCAGCCCACACGATGCACACCGGCCAGGCAATGAGCAGCGAGTAAAGGTCATTCGAGAGCCAGTCTTCGCAGGCCGCGGCATACAGGAAGCACGACGCGAGCAGCATCGTACAGGCGCCCAGCACTGAGCTGTAAACGAGGCCCAGCGGCCCGAACAGCGCAGCCAGCAGAACAGCCAGCCCAATCCGTTTTCGCGGCGCCTCGAAGCGCTCTGGCAGAACGCGTGCTGCAACCTGCTGCCCGGCCCACTCCGGCGGTTGTGGACTCGTCACGGCAAACAGCGCCGCCCCGCAGCACTCGCAGAACCGCGATCGCTCATCGCACCGTACGCCGCACTGTCTGCAACGCGACATCGCCACATCATCTCCGGAAAAAAGTAAATCAATAGGAAGAAAGTGAGAAGAGTGTAGCGCAAAGCAGCTGTGCCGGGCAGCAGAGATCGTTAAGGTTGACTGAATTGGCCCGCCAAACTTGTCACTCTCACAAATTGTAGCTACAATTAAAAGGTGTACGTCTGGGACGAGGCAAAGCGCAAATCGAATCTGAAAAAGCATGGACTCGATTTCAAAGACGCTTACCTTATCTTCGAGAACCCGGACAAATGCACCTACGACGCCAGCCGTTACAACGAGTACCGGCTGATGGATGTAGCGCTGGCAGTTGTCAAAGGAAGAGTTTTGACGCTGGTTTATACCGAAGAAGAAAACGAGGTTCGCGTCATCTCGTTTCGTCAGGCCTCTCGCGAGGAGCGCAAACGCTATGAAGAAGACTCAAAGTAAATCCGAGTGGAAGCGCGTGCTGACTCACAAAGAGGGCGACCCGATTCCCTACGAACCCGGGGACGGTCCTTATGATCCAAATGACGCCGAGGCCACGCGTGCTTTCTTTGCGAAAGCCGATCTGATCCGCGGTGGTAAGGTGGTCCGGCGAGGCAAGCGCGGCCCACAGAAAGCTCCGACCAAGAAGCTGGTCTCATTGCGCCTCTCTCCTGAAGTTGTCGACCACTTCAAATCCACAGGTCCTGGATGGCAGACGCGCATCGACAGCACGCTTCGCGAAGCGATACGGAAGAGAGCTTAATTCCGCGCATTTAAACTAAGAGGTTATGACAATTCTCAAAGCCGTGCGTGGCACGCGCGATCTGCTGCCGCCCGAAACGGCTCTCTGGAACCGCATCGAGACCACCGCGCGCCAAGTCTTCGCCCGCTACAATTTCGGCGAAATCCGCACGCCGATCTTCGAAGACACTTCGCTCTTTGCCCGCAGCGTGGGCGAAGAGACCGACATTGTTTCGAAGGAGATGTACACCTGGGAAGACCGTGCCCGCGCGCAATCGGAAAAATCCCAATCCCTCACCCTGCGCCCCGAAAACACCGCCGGCGTGGTCCGCGCCTACATCGAGCACAAGCTCGGCGAGAGCGGCCAGTTGCAGAAGCTCTACTACATCGGCCCGCAGTTCCGCCGCGAGCGCCCGCAGAAAGGCCGCTACCGCCAGTTCTGGCAGATCGGCGCCGAAGTCATCGGCCCACCATCGGCCGGCAGCGAATCACCCCTGCGCGACGCCGAAGTCCTTGAGATGCTGGCCACGCTGCTCGACGAGTTGCGCATCGCCGGATGGACTCTTGAGTTGAATTCCGTTGGCTCGGCCGCCGACCGCGCGCGCTACAACGATGCGCTGCGCAAGGCCCTCGAGCCCGTCGCGTCAAAAATGTGCGTCGACTGCCAGCGCCGCGCCGTCACCAACCCGCTGCGCGTGCTCGACTGCAAGGTCCCGGAAGACCAGCCCATCATCGAATCGCTGCCAAGGATCGCCGACTACCTCGACGAGGACTCGCGCAGCCACTTCGCCGCAGTAACAGCAGCACTCGATGCAGCCGGCGTGCCTTATCACCTGAACCCGCGCCTCGTGCGCGGTCTCGACTACTACACTCGCACCACTTTCGAATTCACTCACGGCGGCTTAGGCGCGCAGAATGCGCTGCTCGGCGGTGGCCGCTACGACGGCCTGAGCGAGTCCATCGGCGGCCCGCGCGCGCCGGGCATCGGCTTCGCCATCGGCCTCGACAGGCTGGTGCTCACTCTGCAAGCCCAAGAACTCGACCAAAAGGCTGCCTCCCCGCAGGGGAAGGTGGCCGATGCCTACATTGCTCCGCTCGGCGAAAACCTAAACGCGCCGGCTCTCGCACTTGCGCGTGAGCTGCGTCGCGCCGGCCTCACTGTTGAACTCGGCGATGGTAGCTTCCGATTGAAGAAGTCGTTTGAAACCGCCGACAAGCTCGCCCGCCGCATCATCATCTTCGGCGAGGACGAGCTGAACTCCGGCATCCTAACGATGAAGGACTTCGCCAGCGGCGTGCAGTCAAAAGTCCCTCGCGCAGAGCTGGTTACAACGCTCCGGCAGTAATTCTCCTGCAGGCATACAACCAGTTTCGCGTCGGAAGCAGCGTCCGATCCGCACCAGGGCCGAAAGACCAACCTACACCCTTTAGAAACGGAAAGAGCCGCCCGGCAACTGGGCAGCTCTTCCCTCAGGGAGAATAGTTCCAACGGAGGCAAAACCGCCGAAACTTTCTGGCTGCATACTAGGAGCGGGGGCAGGCGGTGTCAAGGAGAATATTGGAACGTTTTTTCTCTTTTATTTT
>JASIJX010000239.1 GCA_030049955.1 Acidobacteriaceae bacterium | reverse complement strand
AAAGCTCGAGCAACTCGTTTTTGAAGACGCTGGCGCAACTTGGCTCGAGGAAGATAAAAGGCATGCCGGCGTCGATCTGCGGAGCCATGCGGTCGAGCACGTTGGCAAGGTAGGAGCGGGCGGCGGATAGAAAGCCGAAATCGTAGAGCGGGCGTCCACAGCAGATGTGCCCCTGTGGGACCTCGACGGCGACGCCGACCTCGCGCAGAACCGTTTCCGCCGCGGCGAGAGTTCGTGGATGGTAGTAGTTGTTCCACGTATCGGGCCAGAGCAGAACCCGCCGTCCCGGCGAGCGCGCTTCGCGAGAATCGGCTGAAGGCGATGTTCCCATCGTCCTTGTACGTTGGTAGCTTCGCAGCGCCAGTTCTGGCAGCCTGCGCTGTGGCGCAACGCCGGCGATGCGCTTGACAATGGGCGAGGTGAGCGGGCCGTTGAGCACTACGTTGGTGGTGCGCGGCGCAAGGGACCCGAAGCGTGCCAGCTTATCCGCAAAGCCGAAGACATAATGTTGCAGCGGGTGCAGGCGGCCCTTGTAGTGTTGGGCCAGGAACTCGGCCTTGTACTGCGCCATGTCGACCTGCACCGGGCACTCACTTTTGCAGGCCTTGCAACTCAGGCAAAGGTCGAGTGCTTCATGCACGGCCGCACTGCGGAAGCCCTCGTTGCGCAGCGAGCCGGCCAGCATCTCCCAGAGCAGGTGCGCTCGGCCGCGCGTAGAATGCTGTTCCTCGCCGGTGGCGCGGTAGCTGGGACACATTACGCCGGGCCCCGCGCTGCGGCATGCGCCAACGCCAACGCACCGCTCGGTCGCGCGCTCGAGCGACCCCTCATCGGCGGTGAAGGCGAAATGCTTTTGCGGCTCGCGCGCAGGATTTATGACACTCAGCGTATCCCTCAAATTTTCGGCTGGATCGTAGACCCGGACCGCGTCCGAAACTTTGCCGGGATTCATGCGGTTATCCGGATCCCATAGCGCCTTGAACTCGCGGAAAGCTTCGACCAGTTCCGGCCCGAACATTTTGGGCAGCAACGCCGCGCGCGCCTGACCGTCGCCGTGCTCGCCGCTGAACGAGCCGCCGAAGGAAACGACCACGTCCGCGGCGCGATCGATGAACTCGCGGAATTTTCGAATGCCCTCAGCCGAGCGGAAATCGAAGTTGATGCGCATGTGCACGCATCCCTGCCCATAGTGGCCGTAGAGCGGCGAGCGGTAACCGTACTCTTTCATGAGTGCGGTGATGCGTCGCAGATATTGACCGACCTGCTTGGGCGGAACTGCAGCATCTTCCCACCCTTCGAAGCGATCCGGCTCGCCGGGCACAAAGACGATAGCGCCAAGGGCCGACTCGCGCACGTGCCACACGGCCGCGGCTTCTTCCGGCGTGCAGACGTGCGCCACCGGCGGCTGGGGCCATGATTGCGATGCACGGGCGACCTCCTGTGCTTTGGCCTGCGCTTCTTCGCCGGAGTCCGCGCCCAGCTCGACCAGCAGGAAACCGACGCCTTCAGGCAGACGGTCAAGATCGCGCAGTGCCAGTCCTTTGCGACGCATGAACTCGACGAGCAGTGAATCGAAGCCTTCAAGGCCGATGGGCTTGTGCTCGAGCGCGCGCGGAACAGCGTCTGCGGCGAAGAAGTGGTCGTTAAAGCCGAGCACGACGAGAACGCGATGCTGCGGACTTTTCGTCAGGTTCACCTCGGCGCTGACGATATTGACGCAGGTGCCTTCGGAACCGACGAGCGCGCGCGCCACGTGGAAATTGTTCTCGGGCAGCAGCTCGTCGAGGTTGTAGCCGGAGACGCGGCGCGGAATGTGCGGAAATTTTTTGCGGATGAGGTCCGCATATCGGTTGCGTAGTTGCTTGAGGCCCGCATAAATCTGGCCGCGTCGCCCGCCGGCGCGGATGATGGCGTCTAGCTCGGCGGGCGTGGTGGCGCCTACGGTCATGCGCGTGCCGTCGTAGAGCACGATGTCGAGGGTCTCCACGTTATCCACGGCTTTGCCGCCGAGCAGCCCGTGCACGCCGCAACTGTTGTTGCCCAGAATGCCGCCGAGGGTGCAGCGCGAGTGCGTGGCCGGGTCCGGTGCGTAGGTCAGGTGGTGCTTTTCGGCGGCCTCGCGCAGCCGGTCAAGCACAATGCCCGGCTGAATGCGCGCAAGTTTCGCATTCGGATCGAGAGTAGTGAGTGTGTTCATGTAGCGCGAGTAGTCGAAGAC
This sequence comes from Acidobacteriaceae bacterium, assembly GCA_030049955.1. The sequence goes on along the minus strand of JASIJX010000239.1, from coordinate 2,707 downwards.
TACAGCTACGTTGACGCACTGGCCGGCGAGGCTGGTGCCGGCGCCGCGCGGCAGCACCGCGGCGCCCGTCGCGCGGCAGGCGGCCAGAGCCGCTTCCACGTCGGCCGCATCGCGTGGGAAAACGATGCCGATGGGTAGCTGCCGGTAGTTTGAGCCATCCGCCGCGTAGAGCGCGCGCGAGCCAAGATCGAATCGGACAAGTTCCGAGTCCGAAGCGCGCAGATTTTTCCTGAGCTGCGCTTCCAACTCGCGGTGGGCAGAGAAGGATTCGTGGCTGAGCGGGGGCTGATTGGTGAGGATCGGAAACGGAGTGCTCACGACCGCATGGTATCGCGACGTATCCGGGCGCGTCTCAGCGCGAGGGCCATTCCTCGACGACAAGACCCAGGTCATTCAGCCGGCGGATCACGGCCTCCACATTGCGGCGCACAGCTGGGCGGTCCTTGGGGCCGGCATTGGGCGATTCAGCCACGGCGATGACGCGCCCGTAATGCCAAGCTCCGGCGGGGATCGCGACGACAGCTTTGTCGAGGTCGGAGATGCGCAGCTCGAGATCCTGCTCGCGCGCGACTTTGGGACGCAGCAGAGTGCCCTGCGTGACCGTGCTGGGGTTCATATCAGGCATCAGAACGTGCAGCGTGACATACTGCGGGCCGACGGACAGGAAGGGATTTTCCCACTGCGCCGGCTCGTGCACGTCGATATACATGCTCTTGGTGGGCAGCGGAATCTGCGCCAGTTGCGCGCGCTCCTGGTCGAGCTCGGTGGCGTTGGCCTGGGCCTTCTGCTCGGCTTTCTCAGCGTTCTGCGCAACGCCTTCCACCGCCTGCTCTTCCCTGTGGCAGGCGATGAGCAAAAGCGGCAGGAGCAGGCCGAGAGCCAGAATTCCCTTGAATTTCCTGCACGGAGTCACACCCAAAGGATATCAGCAAGCGGGCTCCGGCAACACCGGACGCCGCAACCTGCGGTGATACCATCAACTCGCGTTATTTGAGCAAGTTATTTCGGCAGAATACTTTTGCTTATCCCGCAACTTTGTGGGCAGGGGATTCTGTCTCCCGGGGAGATTTGCTTGCGAACCATCATTTGTCTTTGCTTTGCGGTTTCTGCACCGCTTGCGGTTCCGGCCGCTGGAACGAAGAAGATAGTTCTCAACCCGAGGGCTTCCTTGATAGATGTGGCTGCGCGCCGTGCTGAGCTCGGGCATCCGTCGCCGCGCGTGCAGCAGGCCATTACGCAGCTTGCCGACTGCACGACTATGCCCTTTGTCGAACCGCCGCAAGGGCCGATGCGAATCCCCATGCACTACCTGCATGGCAGCCACGGGCCCATCAATCCGGCCGAGGCTCTGGCAACGGCGGTATACGGCCGGTTCGAGCATCGCGTAACCGCGGGCATGAACCGCTTTGTGGTGACCGGCGACCACGCCGAAGCCCAGTGTGCGCAGAATCAGATCGACGCCTGGGCCAGGGCCCGCGCGCTGCTCGATTACGTGGAGGCGGAACAGCACCAGTCGGAATATCAAACCGAGTGGACGCTGAGTTCGATTGCAATCTCCGAGTCAGTGCTGGTGAATGACCCGAAGCTCGACCCCGCCGAGACGGCACGCGACATTGCCTGGATGGATAAGGCCGCGCATCACCTGATCGAGTGGCCCGGTGAAGAGCAGCACCTGAACAACCACCACTACTGGCGCGGCCTGGCTGCGATTTCAACCAGCGTAATCGCACAGGACGCTTCGCTGTTCAGCTTCGGTCTGAAGACGTACATGGACGCCGTCGACCAGATCGATTCGCGCGGTGCTTTCCCGCTCGAAATGGCGCGCCGTGAGCGGTCCATCCATTACCAGGGCTTCGCGCTGCAACCGCTGATCCCGATTGCCGAATTTGCCGAGCGGCAGGGCGTGCCGCTCTACGCGTACAAATCGACAACTGGGCACACGATCGTGGACGCGATCAATTTTCTCGGCGCGCTGGTGACCGACCCGTCGCTGGTGAAGGTGTACACGCCGGAGCCGCAGATCTTTGAGCCGGATTCGCCGGAGTTCTTCGCCACCTTCGAGTTCTACCGGCACAGCTTTGCCGATCGTGCGCTGCCGGCGTCCATCCAGCAAGGGCTGACGAAGCCTGCGTTCGCCTCGCGGCTAGGTGGGAGTACTACTGTGCTGGCAGGGAAGTGAGAAGGCTTAGTTCAAAAACATCGTCCGATACAGCGTATCCCGCTGAACGGGTTTGAACCCCGCATCGCGGATGATGCGGCGCAGCTCTTCTTCCGTCGTGCAGTTGCTCGTGCCGGCGGCGCGGACGACGTTTTCTTCGAGCATCACGCTGCCCACGTCGTTCCCGCCAAAGTGCAGGCCGAGTTCCAGCACCTTGAGGCCCTGCGTCACCCAGCTCGCCTGCACGTTCTCGATGTTATCGAGATAGAGCCGTGAAATGCCCAGCACCTTGAGGTACTCGACTGAAGTCGCCTCATCCCAGCCACGGCCACCGAGCGCGGTGTGCTTGGGCTGGAAGCTCCAGGGGATGAACGCCGTGAAACCGCCTGTCTCTTCCTGCAGGCGGCGGACCGTCTCAAAATGATTGACGCGCTGGTCAAGCGTCTCGCCCACGCCGAACATCATCGTTGCCGTAGTACGCATTCCCAACTGGTGCGCTGTGCGGTGCACGCTCACCCAGTCTTCGGTGCGGCACTTGAGCCGCGCAAT
>JASIJX010000238.1 GCA_030049955.1 Acidobacteriaceae bacterium | reverse complement strand
TACTATGAGTGGCCCAATCCGGAAACTGCTCCACCCTGCCGCGGCATTCGCACGGAAAAGTACAAACTGATTCAATACACCCTGGAACCGCAGGAGTACGAAATGTACGACCTGCAGAATGACCCTAAGGAAAGCAAGAACCTGTACGGCATGCCGGAGCACGCCGAGGTACAGAAGCATCTGCTCGCGAGGCTGGAATGTCTGCGCTCTACAGTTCCTGAACACCAGAAACTGTGAGAAAAGCTACTTCCAGGCTTACCGCTGCGCTGCTTTTGAGCTGGCAGGCCAAACAGCTTGCCAGCCTCCTGGTAAAGTCCTGACTCAACTTGGGGCGCTCGCTTACACCCGAGTTGTTCCCTTGCTTCCGGCCTCACACCCGCCGCGCAATCTTGTGCATCGGGACCACTTGCACCGTCACGTCGCGCACTTCCGAGAGGAAGCGGTTGAGCACCGAGCCGCGCAGCAGAATGTCCCAGCGCGAGCGAACCGACTGGCCGAAGACCACGTGCGAGATGTTTTCCTGCTGCGCAAAACGGATGAGCGCGTCGGAGACGTTGCGGTCGGTGAGATTAACAACCTTTGCCCCCAGATCGCGCGCCATGCGCATGTATTCTTCGAGGCGCTGATGGGCCTCAGGGTCGCCGTGCCCCTTGTCGTCGGGCGGAGTGACATATACGGCGTACCAATTGGTGGCCAGCCGCCCCGCGATGCGCGCGCCCACACGCAGCAGCCGCTCGGTGCCGGGACGCGTGCTCAGGCAAACCATCACCTTCTCGGGCATCGGCGCCTGTTCCAGGCCCTGTGTGCGCCGGTACTCGGCTGCGCGGTTGCTCACCTGCTCGGCGGTGGTGCGCAGGGAGAGCTCGCGCAGCATGTTCAGGTTGCCCTTGCGGAAAAAATTCGCCAGCGACTGCTCCACCTTTTCCGCCGCGTAAATCTTGCCCTGCTTGAGCCGGCCGCGCAGCTCTTCCACAGTAATGTCGACGTTCACGACCTCATCGGCACGCTTCAGGAAGCTGTCGGGCACGGTCTCGCGGATCGTCGTGTTTGCCGAGCGGCTCACAGCATCATTGAGCGTCTCAAGGTGTTGAATGTTGACGGCCGTCATCACGTTGATGCCGGCATCGAGCAGTTCTAAAACGTCTTCATACCGCTTCCGGTTTTTGCTGCCGGGGACATTCGTGTGCGCCAGCTCGTCGACGATCACCGTGTCCGGATGCCGCGCGAGAATGGCGTCGACGTCCATCTCCTTGAGGTTGACGTTGCGGTAGGGAATCGTCTTCTGCGGAACGATTTCAAGTTCGCGGATCTGAGCCTCGGTCTCCTTGCGGCCGTGCGGCTCCACCAGGCCGATGACCACGTCGATGCCTTGCTCGCGCATCAGGTGCGCGTCATTCAGCATCAGGTAGGTCTTACCTACACCCGGCGCCGCGCCGATGTAGACCTTCAGCCTGGCCGGCTCCGGTCTTTTCTCCAGAATGATTTCGGCCATCGCTCAGCCCACCTCTACCGGATGACGTGCCTGCTCTGCCACAGCTAGCGGCAGGGTAAAGCGGAATGTGGTGCCGTGTCCTAGCCTGCTTTCGACGGCGATCTGGCCGCCCAGCGACTCCAACAACCGGCGCACCAGCGCAAGGCCCAGACCGGAACCTTTTTCTGAGAACGGATTGAAGCGGTCAAAGATCTTGCCCAGCCGCTCGGCTTCAATGCCGCGGCCGGTGTCGCGCACCGTGAACTGCACAAAGTTCTTGATCTCCTCCGCGGCCAGCAGAATCTCACCGTCGGTCGGCGTGTAGCGCAGCGCGTTTGCAATCAGATTGTCGAGGATCGAGCGCAACGCTCGCCGGTCGGCGTATACCGGAGCCAGGTCGGCGTAGGCCATTACCTCCATGCGCACACCTTTGGCCGCGGCCTCGTCCACAAACCGGTTGCGCGCCTCGGTGAGCGATTCCAGGGGGCGCAGCCGTTCCAGCTTGAATTCGCGCTTGCCTACATCGAGCTCGGCTACTTCGATCAAGTCCGTCATCAGGTCGTTCAACCGCTCAGCCTCGTTGCTCACGCCGGCCAAAAGCTCGGCCTGCAACGGGCGCAGCTCGCCGCTGAAGCCCTGGTTGAGCGCGTAGATGCCGCGCCGCACCTGCAGCAGCGGGTCGCGCAGCTTGCGGCTGGCCACGGAAATAAATTGCGACTTGAAGCGGTCGGTGTCCTGCAGCGAGGTCACGTCTTCGAGCGTGGTTACAGCGCCCAGCAGGCGGCCTTCGGCGTCGCGCATGGGCGTAGTGCGCAGCCGGTAGCTGCGCTCCTGCTGGCCGATGCGCATGGGCAGCATCGAGGCTTCGCCCTCGGCGGCCACGGGCTTCTGCATGGAGACGGCGTCGCGGATGGAATGAAGAATCTTTTCGCCGCCTGGCGTATTCGCGAGCGCCATGCGATCGTCGGCTGCCTCGCCCAGCAGCTCCTTGGCTGCCTGGTTGATCTTCAGTACGTGGCCCTTGCTGTCGGTAACGATGATGGGCTCAAAGATGGACTGCAGCACGGCGTCCGAAAGTTGGAATTCCATCTGTCGCCGGCCGGCCTCGGTGTCGCGCAGTTCGCGCAGCCGCACCGCGATTCGGCTCATCTCGCTGGCCACTACGCCAAAGCTGTCGCGGCCGGTCCACTCCACGCGATGCTCCAGGTTGCCCTGCGCGATGCGTTGCGCGTCGCGCGCCAGCCGCCGCAGCGGACGCAGCACGGCAATAGCCGTAATGGCGGCCAGCAGCACGGCCAGCACGATACAGACGTACGCCAGCCTGGCGTGACCTTCTGCAGCCAGCGCCGGACGAACCGCCAAAGCCAGCCCCGTCGTAAGGCAGGCCATCAGCACGCAGCCGAGAATTAGTCGCTGGGTAACGTTGAGCAAAACCGGTCTCCACGCCGGGTGAGATGGATTCAATTCATTCTCGCGGATGCAGCCGCCTGCTGCAAAGCGCGGAAGTTGTATGGGCTAGGGAATTTCGCATACGGCAAGAAGATCGTTATGCCATCGACAGCGGAGCCCGCGCATCTGCGGCAGCGCCACCAACACCCAGTCCACGCCGAATTCGCTCCTTAGCCGCTCGAAATCCCGGAGTCCGAAGCTGCTCCAGCCTTCCTGAGCGTCAACCTGCCGCGCCCAGCGGTCGCCAAGCTCGGGCACCTGGGTGACAGCCGCTGCATCCTTGACTGCATCGGCAAGCTGGCTGCGCTCGGCCAAAGCGCGAAAGCTGTGGTAGTCCTCGCCCGGCGCCTCAAGATAATGCGGCCCGACGGCAAAGTATGCGTCCACGGGTGTGTTCGCGCGAATCCAGGCAAAGGCCTGAAGCCATGGGTTTGCGGGCCGCCGGCCGGGCCACTCCAGGTGTTGGCTGCCGCCGTACTGGGCGCACTGCGCCGCCAGCATGGCGCCGTTGGCCACCAGTAGAAACGCCGTCCATCGCCAGGCACGGGCCTTCAACACGTAGCGGCCCAGCAGGCCGCCGGCAATGAGCGCCATGAAGTAATAGACCAACTGCAGGTAGCGCATCGGCTGCAGCGGCGTGAGCCGCACCAGCCGGTCGGGCGTTAGCATCGCCATCGCCACGGCCTGCTGAAAGACGGCATACGCAAAAACCGCAAGCGCGAAGCGCGCCAGCCGTGTCTCTCCGCGGCCGTGCGCCCAGCGCCATAGAAGCCAGAACAGGGCAATCGGCGCCAGCGCGCCCAGCCACTCAAACCACTGCCATTTGTAGAGGTAATAGTAGGTGCGCGTGTCCAGCGCCTTGCGCCATGCGGGAGTGGCGGGGTCGAATATCCAGCGCAGGGGCACGGCTCCAGTCAGCGGCGCAGCCTCAGCCGTTTTGCGCAGTGCGCGCAGCCGGCCCGTAATCGTCTCCGCGACCGTCTCAGTCAGCGCCACTCCCAGGAAAATGCAGAACGAGATTCCCATGGCCGCCATGATGGGGTGCAGCACAAACGCCAGCGTGAGCAGCGGCACAGCCAGCATGGGCTGCCGCGCGAGCACGCGATCGACCGCCAGCAGGATGAACGCCGTAGCCAGATTGCGCGGATGCAGATGCTGGTCCATCAGGTAGAGCGCCGTACCGGCCACCGGCAGCGTGAACATGGCGCTGATCATAGCCACGCCGGCCCATTGCGCCAGCGATTCCCGAGGAAAGAGCTTGCGCGCGATCGAGTGGCAGGCCCACAGCGTGGCGAACAGCGCCGCGAACTGCCAGGCGAGTTCCGCCCACGGCACAGGCATGTGCGTCAGACGGATAAATGCGGCCATCCAGCGGTCAAAAACCGTGGCCTGCACCTGAAGCCGGAAGAAGAGATTGTTGTGCGGATAAAGCGCCGGGTTCAGGTCGGATTTGACGGCTGCGAGGTAGATGCCATCGTCCTCGAGGCCGGGGTGGTATCCCATGACAAGAAAACCGGCCGCCGTGAAGAACAGGATCAGGAGAAACTTCGTTAAGCGTTCGCTACGGCTCAATACTCCAGCTCCGGTGGGATGTGCAAGGGCGCGATGCGCGGCGTAAAATCAATGCTACATTCCGATGACCGCCTCGACAACATTGCCGAACCCGGTTGCGGTAACGCTCGACTCATCCGCGGAAGCCACGCTCCGTTTGGCGCTGGTCATCCCCACGCTGAATGAAGAGGGAAATATTGTCACGGTCCTCGATCGGGTTCGAGCTGTTCTTGAGGCTTTTGAGATTCCGTTTGAAGTTCTGGTAGTGGATGACGATAGCCACGACCGCACCGCCGAGATTGTGTCGGAGATTGGCCGGGAAGATCCCCGCGTCCGTCTCATCGTGCGCAAAGGCCAGCGCGGCCTCTCGGGCGCCATTGTCGATGGCTGGCGGCACACGGATGCAGACATCCTGGGCGTGATGGACGCCGACCTGCAGCATCCGCCCGAGCTATTGCCGGCTCTCTATCGTGCTATTGCTAGCGGCCACGACCTCGTCATCGGCAGCCGTTACACGCCGGGCGGCGGCATCGGCGACTGGAATGTACTGCGCAAGCTGTTGTCGTCTGCTGCCGTGTGGGCCACCTGGCCGCTGCAGCGGCGCGGCGTACGCGCACACGATCCCATGTCGGGGTTTTTCCTGGTGCGCCGCGAGTGCGTCCGGAACATTGCCTTTCAGCGTACCGGCTTCAAGCTGCTGCTCGAAATTCTCATCCGTGCGCGTATCGCCTCGGTCGAAGAGATTCCCTTCGCCTTCGGGCTGCGCTCGGAGGGCGAGAGCAAAGCGAATCTCAAGGTCGGATGGGATTATGCGCGGCTGCTCGCGCGGCTCTACGCGCGCAAGCTCGGGCTGCGCCGCGAGCAGACCGCCGGTGTCAGCATGGAAGCGTGATCGTGCTGCCGATTCAGGCCAGCGAAGCGTTACACCGCCGGCAATAACGCCCGGCATGCCAGGAACGCCGCGACACCTGCAAAAAATACGAGCGCCATCCTGATTCCCGGTTCGCGGTTGACCTCCGGCACAAGGTCCGTGGCGGCAACGTAGAGCGCCACGCCGGCCGAGATCGGCAAGCCATACGGCACGGACTGCGGCACCAGTTCGACCACCAGCACGCCGGCCACAGTAGCCGCGGCCAGCACGCACGCCGCCGTAAATGCCGTTGCGCGGCTCTGGCCGCTGGCCAGCATTACGCTTGCCATGGTGAACCCCTCAGGCGCCTTGTGCAGCACGATGGCGATGAAGATGAGCCAGCCCAGCCACGATGAAATCGCGAAGCCCGAGCCGATGGCCACGCCATCGAACAGCGCGTGCACGCCCAGCCCGGCCAGCACCGAGTAGCCTTTGTGCGTGTGCAGAAATTCGCCGTGGTGCGTCTCCTCGCCGTAGTGGAAGTGCGCGTTGATGGTGTGCTCCAGCAGGTGCACCGCGCAGTAGCCGGCCATGATCAGCACCGGCGCAAGGCGCGCATTGAGCCGCATGCTCTCGGGCGCCATCTCCAGCACCGCGGTCGACATCAGAAACCCTGCGCCCAGCGCGACAAAGTAGCGCAGGTAGCGCTCCACGCCGCGCGCGCGCACCAGCACCAGCCC
>JASIJX010000237.1 GCA_030049955.1 Acidobacteriaceae bacterium | reverse complement strand
TACTATGAGTGGCCCAATCCGGAAACTGCTCCACCCTGCCGCGGCATTCGCACGGAAAAGTACAAACTGATTCAATACACCCTGGAACCGCAGGAGTACGAAATGTACGACCTGCAGAATGACCCTAAGGAAAGCAAGAACCTGTACGGCATGCCGGAGCACGCCGAGGTACAGAAGCATCTGCTCGCGAGGCTGGATTGTCTGCGCTCCACAGTTCCTGAACACCAGAAACTGTGAGAGTCACGGCCGAATCGTCAATGTTGCATCGATCGCAGGCAAGGAAGGCAACCCAACGTCTCTGGCTTTGACCGCCAGGCGAGCAGCACCCATATATTCGCCTCTAACTAACTGATTTACGCAGATCCTTCCCCTATCTCACCTTCGGATTGGCCGCCTGACAAATTCTTATTGACAATGCAGTGTCGCTGGTGCCTTAATTGGCAACGGTGCAGTTATCGTAAACTAATTTCGATACAGTTACCGATGGTGCGATATATATCGCCAATGAGAAAAGGAGGGAGAACGCAAATGAAGAAACAATGTTGGTTATGGGCCACCATCTTCTTTGTGGGAATGGCGGCAGGAGCCTGCGCGCAACAGATCCCACCATCCTTCTGGGGCCTCCACACGAATAACGAGAGCAACTTCCCGTTGCTGGTTGAAAACTCAAGTGGCGATGGACAGTACGGCGCATGGCGCGCATGGGACGCCGACATACAATGGGACGATATTCAGAGCACGTGCCCGTCGGGGGACAATTGCGTAACGACCCCATGGGATCAAGTTCCGGACTATACCCTGCTCGATACCACCCTGGCTGCCCTCAAGTCTCAAGGCGTAAGCACAGTTTTGTATACGTTGAGCAGGACGCCGGCATGGGCCTCCTCATATCCGACCGACCCTTACTGTATCTCCGGCTATGGTGCGGGCTCCTGTGACCCGCCAGCCGATCTGTGCACAACTCTCAGCAACAACGTATGCACGGGCGCGAGCGGTCCCAATAAGGTTTGGATGACCAAAACCGCTCAAAAATGCGGCTCTTTAAAATGCGATTCAGGAATCCCCAAAATTTTTCTTGACAATGGCATAATTCCTGTTTTAGTTTCCTATCGTTACAGTTAACGATGTCTAGGGCCTGAATTAGGGCTTACGCATGCTCGCAATATCCGCAGTGCAGGTAAATCCCGGCACGCAATGAATGGGGCATCCCCAATTGAGCCGGATTAAAGGAGGCATTCAGATGGAAGGTTTCAGGAGTTGTTCGATGCGCAGATCTGATCAATGGAGTTCTCTCATTGTCTCAATCATGGTCGGGCTGGGGATGGTAATATGCAGCTCGTTCACCTTCGCCCAGAGCGGTGCAGGGTCTATCGAGGGATACGTGACCGATTCGACGGGCGCCGTCATCATGGGGGCATCTGTCCATGTGGTCAACGACGCGACCGGTGTGGCGAGCGACACAAAAACGAATGGTGTGGGCTTCTACCAGGTTCCGGATCTGTTCGCGGGAACCTATAACATTTCGATCTCTGAGCAGGGCATGAAGACGTTAACGCAAACCCTGCAGCTCCAGGTGGCGCAGAACGCGGTCATCCATGCCGCATTAACTCCGGGCGCTGTGACGCAGCAAGTAGAAGTATCCGCGAACACCATTCAACTCACGACCACCGATAGTGGCACGATCGGCGCAACCCTGGAAAACACCAGAATCAACCAGCTTCCGATGAATGGACGCGTTCTTCAGACGCTGGTCGGTGAGGTAACGCCCGGGCTGGAAGGAAACGGTCAGCGCGACGCCGGCCTCACGGAGCAGGGCATGGAATATGTCGCGGACGGCGTGTCCCTGAACAATCGCTATTCTGGGGTGCTCACCCAGTCTAGCTTGCCGGATCCTGATTCAGTGCAGGAATTGCGAGTCGATACGAGCGACGCCAGTGCGCAATTCCAGACGCCGGCCACGGGAATCATCACCACCAAGTCGGGAACCAACACCCTGCACGGGACCCTCTTTGAAACTGCGCGGAACAATGCGTTTGGTGTTGCCAAGGGGCGCCAGAATCCCGCCGATTATGCCGCACCCGAATATATTCGCAACGAGTTTGGAGCTTCAGCCGGCGGCCCGCTCATTATTCCGAAGCTCTATCACGGCAAAGATAAGACTTTCTGGTTCTTTGCCTATGAACGATATTCCCAGGCGGAGAGGTCCAGCATATTGGCACATGTGCTTACCCCGGCAATGCGGCAGGGCGACTTCAGCGGGCTCGTCACCGCGGCGGGCGTATTACAGCAGCTGTACGATCCGAATACGACCTACAACTCAGGATCAGCCGTTTGCCCAGGAACACCTAAATCCACGGCAGACCCTAACGGAACGCCCAGCCAATATTGCCGCACGCCTTTTGCCAACAACCAGATTCCAATGAGCCGACTTTCGCCGACAGCCAAGGTGCTCATGGATATCGAACCCCTGCCGACCTCGACAGCTAATCCGCTGGTCACGACGAATATGACATATAACCAGCCAAACTACACTACACTTCCAACAGTCACTTTCCGGCTTGATCATGTCTTCAATGAGGACAACCATGCTTATCTGCGATTTACCGGCAATCAGATGAGGGAATACGGGCAAAGAGACTACCCTGTTAACCACCCGGCGACCATCGCGGCGGATGGTTTCCCGGCTGGGGCTGATGCAGGTATCTATTTCCCCTCCAATACGATTGCCGCTGCCGTCGGATATACGCATATTTTTTCGCCGAGCTTCTACTCGGAGACCGTTCTGAGTCAGCAATGGTTCACAGATCGGACTTTTGAAACCGCGGGCACCAACCCAGACTACGAGAGTATGCTGGGTCTACCCAATAATTTCGGCACAAAAGGCTTCCCGGAGATTGGCCAGAGCCCATCGTTGATCTACCCCTTTATCAGTGCACAATTCATCTATGATGGCAGCCAGATCGTTTCGGACATCGACGAAAATCTAACAAAAATTGTCGGTAAGCACCAATTGCTGTTTGGCGGCCGCTTCAGGCACGAGCGGGTAGGAAACGAGCCCGATGAGGCTCCAGATCAAGTCAACTTTGGGGCCTATGCGACCGCGCTTGAGAATCCTGGTTCGGGCTCTAATTACACCGCAACGACAAATACGGGCTATGCCGACGCCGACATGTTTCTGGGCACTGCTGACAGCTATGTGCAAAGCCTCAGCGCTCCTCACACGCATTACCACGACATGGACTCTGCCGCCTACTTTCAGGACAATTACCATGTGGCCAGAAACTTTACGGCTAATCTGGGCTTACGCTGGGAGGGCTATCCTGCCCCCTGGGTAAAATATGGCTTGGGCGGTTCGTTCGACTTAAAGAACGACGCTGAGGTTTTGGCTGTCCCTCCGTCCACTCTCGTTTCGGAGGGCTACACGACTCAAGCCATTGTTACCAACATGACTAACCTTGGTGTAGTATTCGAAACCCCTTCCGAGGCTGGGTATCCGTCTGCCCTTCGGGATAATTACTACTTCAACTTTAGTCCCCGCGTGGGTTTTGCTTACCAGCCATTCGGAAAATACGGGACGGTGATCCGAGCAGGTTATGGAAGATACTCATACCCATCGAATATTCGTGCAGGCATACAAGCGTCGTGGCAAAACGCTCCGTTAACAGCGGGCTACACCGAGAGCTATATAGCCGCCAACCAGTCCCCGGATGGTTTGCCAGACTATCTGCTGCGTTCGGCGCCAGCAGTCATTATGGGCGTGAACAGCACGAACGTGGTGAATACGAACTCCATCACCGCTATCACGCCGGGAATAGCCTTGACCACCACGGCCCCTGACTATGGCCCTACTTTTGCCACCCAGACGAACTTTACCATCGAGCAGCCGATGAAGGGCAATGCGGCACTGCGCGTCAGTTGGGCATGGACACATGGGACTAACCTGCAGACTGAGTACGAGTACAACTATCACCCGTCGACGTTCACCTGGGAGGTTGTGACCGGCACAGCCTTACCGACAGGGACCTATTCCGGCGTAGCAACCGGCCCCTACGACCAGCACGTTTGGGCCAGTGGCAGTGATTTGTATTCGAAAGACGGTTGGTCGAACGATAATGCCTTGCAGGTGAACTACCAGCGCCTCTATCATCATGGCCTCGCCTATCAGGCCTACTACGCCTGGTCTAAACCGATGCGGCTCGGCGACGCGTCGAACGACGTCGCAAGCAATCTCGTTGTCTACAATGCACAGGCTTACGGCAACTCCGGATTGGGTTCCTTTACTCCGAGTTACGGAACGCCGGGCCCATACATTGCTCCTCCAGTCAGGCCGGCAGGAATCGCGCCATACGCCGATTGGAAGGGATTGCGAAAATACGCGGAATATCAAATAGACACCGCAATACCGCTGCAGCACGTCGGCTTCAACACAATCTACGATCTTCCGTTTGGAAGTGGAAAGCGATTTTTGAGCAACTCGAATCGTCTGGTGGACGAACTAGTCGGTGGTTGGCAGATCGCGGCTGACGGAAGCGTCGTCTCGCAGGATTTCCAGCCTGCTTCGACCAACTGGGGACCAACCAGCCAGATTCATGTTTATAAGCACAAGGCCCCCATCACTGACTGCCGCAGTGGCGTCTGCTACAAAGCCTACGAATGGTTCAATGGCTATCTCGCTCCCTCATCTGTTTCTGGAAATAGTTGCTCAAATTCGGCAGGGGCCAACGTAGTGTCCGGCCTGCCCGGTGGTTGGACTCCCTATCAAAGCCCGATCGATACCGATTGTAATAAATCCGACGCAGCCTATGCATACTACGGTGATAACGATGTGGACGTTACGTTGAGCAACGGAACTGTGTTGAAGGCGGTGGCCTACAGCCCCGGCCCACAAGGGGCCAATCCTTATTCACGCACTGTCATCAACGGACCCATGAACTACTCGGTAGACATGTCGGCCTTTAAGGTCTTTCCGATCACGGAGAGGGTGAACCTGAGAATGAACGTAGATGCCTTTAATGCCCTGAATATTCAGGGGTATACCAATCCAAGCACCACCGACGGCACAGAACAGGTTCAACCTGGCGCTGGCGTGGCCAGTTCCTATTGGACTCCCCGTCTATTGCAGTTCACGATGCGGTTAACCTTCTAGCACTAGCAAATTCCACTCGGCGCTGCCCCGGCCATGCGAATGGCCGGGGCGGACTGATGCTCCGAAGGCCTGCCTGATGGCTATTGGCAGGCCCGAAGATTGTGATCGGCTCTCCCCCTGATTCAACCCTGTTTGCAGCGACCAATGAAATTGAAATCAGTAGCCACTGCTTTCCGAGATCTTTGGAAATCGAGGTTATAGAGCCTCGAGCAGAAGCAGGAACGCGCTTCTGCAAAGCAGCGTGAACAAAACGGATAAGCGGCTCATCTGTTCAAGTAAGGAGAAGTTAAATCGTGGCAGTATCGAACCGCACCACCCCAAACATGAATACGGATTTAGAGGAATCGCGCAATGTCACGCCTGGGCTCTCTGATGCGTCTCGGCAGCCAAGCCGCCGTCAGTTTCTGGCTATGGCCGCAAGTGGCGCCGCCCTCCCGCTAACGAATTGGGTGGAAAGGCGGGCGAATGCGATGGGCGTTGGACGGGCGCTGTCACCTAACGAAGCACAACCTCTAGAAACAGGCGGCATCACTCCAGAAAATTTCGAAAATGCCCGTAAGCGAGCTGCAGCCATTGTCGAAAAGCTGACGCTCGAAGAAAAGATTTCGCAGTTTGGAGCCGGAGCGCCTGCGGTCGATCGGCTTGGTCTGCCAGCTTTTGATTACGGGGCCGGCGAAGCTTTGCACGGCATGATTCATATTGGCCCGATTACAGCATTCCCCGTGCCTCTTGCGCTGGGCTGCTCGTGGAATCGGTCTTTGATGTATCGGGTTTTTGACGCAGTATCCGACGAAGTATGGGCCGCCCATAAAAAGGACCGCCGAGGACTAGCGCTGTTTTCGCCACCGACGGTCGACCTGGGCGCGCGCGACCCACGCTGGGGGCGCATCGCGGAAAATTACGGCGAAGATCCCTATCTGGTTGCACAATTGGCGATTCCTACAGTCCAGGGAATGCAGGGCGACAATCCCCGTTATCTCAAGACCATTGCATGCGCTAAACACTATATCGCTAATGACACCGACACCGATCGGCACATGATTTCCGCTTCAGTCGATGCGCGTAGCTTTTGGGAGTATTACAGTCCGGCTTTTGAAGCCGTTGTCAGACAGGGGCAAATATTTGCAGTTATGTCTTCTTACAACGAGCTAAATGGCATTCCAACCACCGCCAGTCCTTTCTTGCTAACTGATCTGTTACGAAACCGGTGGGGATTCCGCGGGTATGTAGTTTCCGATTGCGGTGCGGTCAGCGACATTTATCAGAGTTACAGGCCCGAGGCACATCAATACCAAGGGCATCACTTCGTAAACAACTATGCTGAGGCCGCCGCACTTGCGGTAAACGCCGGCTGTGACATCAATTGCGGTCAAAGTCAAATTCTTCAAAAATATCTGGGTGAGGCGGTGCAAAAGATGCTCATCAGCGAGTCCACTTTGGATCGCTCGTTGGTACGCTCCTTTACTAGCCGCATCTTGCTGGGAGAGTATGACCCGCCAGAACAAAACCCTTATAGCAAGATACCAGTTTCCTGTTTAGAGAGCCCAGCCCACCGCCACCTCGCCCGTGAGGCGGCCCGGCAATCCATCGTCCTCTTCAAGAATGAAAACGGCGCACTTCCGCTTGACAAGAACAAGCTAAAGAAGATTGCTGTCATCGGTCCGATGGCTGGCACGAACTACCTTGGCAATTACAGCGGGACGCCATGGCTCCGTATCTCTCCGCTGCAGGGAATCAAAGAGTACCTGGGAATTCCCGCAGCACCAGCGTATAAGAAATTCGCAAGCGATTTCTCTTGCGTTGGCCCGAGTGCGAAAAAGCAAACCTTTTGGAGAGGCCAAGGGCCGCTTTTGGAGACGTGTAACGAAAGTGGCCTGGCGCTTGGGTCCATCTCGGATGGCACCTGGGCCGGGTTCGCAAATGTTCTTTTGACGGGGGCGACGGAATTTCACGCTCGTGTGGCCAGCAACAGCGCCGGGGGATCGATCGAGGTGCGACTTGAAAGTCTCACGGGTCCATTGCTTTCCACACTTCAGGTTCCCAACAGCGGTGGCGAGCAAAAATGGGTCGATATCGCCGCACCGATCAAACCCACGACAGGTGAGCATAAGCTTTTTCTGTGCTTCGGAGGCAGCCCGGAGAGATCATTCAGCCTTCAGTCGTTCAAGCTTACGCCGGAAACCCGGGCTTCGCTTCCGGCGTCCGGAGCCGCCGAAGTGACCTACGCCATGGGCTGCACCGTAACTGGCGACAAGGATCCTGATCAATTTGACGCGGCCGTCCAGGCCGCCAAGGAGGCCGATGTTGCCTTGGTGTTCGTCGGGACTGACGAGCAGGTGGATAGAGAAGGACATGACCGCGACTATATTCACTTGCCCGGAGCCCAGCACGACTTGGTACAGGCTGTTTATTCGGCCAACCCCAAAACCATTTTGATTGTGTCCTCCAACGCTCCGGTAGCGTTGAACTGGGAACAGGATCACTTACCAGCGATTGTGGGTGGACTTTTACTCGGTGAACAGCAAGGCAACGCATTGGCAGAGGTGTTGTTCGGTGACTACAATCCGAGCGGGAAGCTGACCACTACCTGGTATCGTGAGATCGAAGACTTACCGGACTTCCACGATTACAACATCCGCCATGGTCGTACATATATGTATTTCAAGGGAAATCCTCTTTATCCTTTTGGCCACGGGCTTCACTACACCGAATTTGAATACAAGAACTTAGAAATAAGTAGTCATACTCTCAGCGCCGGCAGCAAAGTCACAATTTCGCTCGAAGTAGCGAACACCGGCTCCTGCGATGGCGATGAAATCGTCCAGCTTTACGTCCATTTAGTTAACGCCAATGTGGAACGGCCGTTGAAACAACTTGTGGGATTTGAGCGCGTACACGTCAAGGTCGGCGAAAGGCAACGAATCACCTTTAACTTGGACCACGAGGACCGAGCGTTGCGATACTGGGATGATGAAAAGTACGACTTTGTTCTCGAACCCTGCCAGCTGGACGTCATGGCCGGCGCTTCATCGGAGGATATCAGACTGAAAGCGCGGATATCTTTGGTCTGACACTTGCCGTCTACGACACTGGACCCGGCGACTTGCATTCAAACCAAAGATGCACATCCGAAAATCGACGACGCCGGTGCACCCAATAAGAAGGTAGGAGCCGATGTCTGTTCAGCGCGCAGTCGCGTGTGTTGGCCCACGCTTTAGTGTGGCACCACTCTGTTCTGGAGTTAGAAGCTTGAAAGCGCTCTTTCCGTTATTGGCCTTATTCGTAGGCTTATGCCAGGTTCCCTTGCGGGCTCAAATTGGCTCTCACGATCTGTTTGTGGCCATAGACGGCAACGATGCTTGGTCCGGACGCCTCGCAAACCCTAACGCCGACCGTACGGATGGTCCATTGGCGACTGTGCACGCTGCTGCCACCGCGCTTCGTCGACTGCACGAGCACAGCGATTCCAGGTCTCCTGTCACGGTCTGGATTCGTGGCGGCATTTACCGGGTCGAAAGCCCGTTGGTGTTCACTCCCGCTGACTCGGGCCCAGTTACATATTCCGCCTATCCTGGAGAGCAGCCAATATTCGATGCAGGCAATCGCATCACGAATTGGCACGAGCAGAAGGTGAATGGAGTGATGATGTGGGTGGCCGACGTGCGCGGGATCGTCGAACGCACGGGAGGCTTTCGCTCTCTCTTCGTAAACGGTCAACGGCGGCAGCGGGCACGCCTGCCCAGGCAGGGGTTCTACCGCATCGCCAGCGTGCCCGGTCTTACCTTGAAAGCCAAACTTTTTGACGGAACAAGTTCATTTCGCGTAACGCCGGGGGAAGTCAGCAATTGGAGAAACCTAGGCGACGTCGAAATCCGGGTTTATCACTATTGGACCGACGAACGGATGCCTATCGAGTCTGTCGATGAGAAGACCGGCCTTGTCACCTGTACGCGCCGCAGCATCTTTGCTCTGCGGGACTCGTTCAAGCCGCAATGGGCCGAGTATTTTGCCGAGAACGTCTTCGAAGGGCTGACCGAGCCAGGTGAATGGTATCTCGACCGCAAAGAAGCAAAGTTATATTACATCCCCATGCCAGGCGAAACCATGCGTGCTACCGAAGTCGTGGCGGCCGGCGTTTTTGAGTTCTTGCGCTTGCAAGGAGTCCCGGAAGCGGGACGCCTTGTAACCGGTTTAACTTTTCGCGGCCTCACCTTTCGCTATTCCGACTGGATTCAGCCTGATGTAGATGGAACATATTTCGATCCGTACGTTGCTGAGCAAAATCGCCGCCCCGAAGATTCGGAGAAGCTTGTTCGGGCTCTCGTCGAGAAAGGCGTGAAACTTGGCTCCGGGCCACAGTCTGCCTCTTACGTTCCAGGCGCCATCTCTCTGGAAGGTGCACGGGACATCGCATTTATCGACAACCAAATTGAGCACGTCGGTTATTGGGGCATTAGCCTCTTGGATGGCTGTCGCAATATTCGGATCGAGGGAAATACCTTCTCGGATCTCGGCGCCGGCGGGGTAAAAATAGACGGAGCCAACTATCCTTCAGACCCGCGGGACTTCTCAGGCAATAACCATATCACCGACAATATCGTGCGAAGCGGAGGACGCGTTTTTGTGAGCGCGGCCGGGATCTTGATCACGCACGGTTTTGGCAACCTCGTCTCCCACAATGAAATTAGCGATTTCTACCAATCCGGAATCGCTGTTGGCTGGGATTGGACGCGCAATACCCAGGTATCCAGAGACAACATCATTGAGTACAACCACGTTTTTCACTTAGGACAGAAAATGTCCGACGACATGGGCGGTGTGTACATTCTAGGGGTACAGCCGGGCACGATCGTGCGTAACAACCTGATTCACGACATTCAACAGCGGACCTATGGAGGCTGGGGTATTTACACCGATGCTATGACGGCCCATGTCGTGATCGAGAACAACATCGTTTACGACGTGAGCGCTCAGCCGAATTACGTCCAGGGTGTCGGAACCGTGAATCGGGAAATTACCATACGCAATAACATCTTTGCACTCGGAGGAGAGGGGATCGCTTACTTACCTGAAACCTACGAGGAAAAGAAACATAACGCGCCGGGATATGCGGCTACATATGAACGCAATGTCTTTCTTTCCGATGGAAAGCCGTTCTTCGAAGGTGACGCCGGTCCCGCTTCCGAGCACCCCCATAACGATCTCTTTTTGAGCGATCTCAATCTGTTTTGGGACGTGTCGGGAAGACCGCTGATAGTCGAAAAGAAGGTGGGAACCAAACCGCTATTTCTGAAGTGGGCCGAGTGGCGTGACATCGGGAGCGATATTCACTCCATTGTTGCCGATCCCCAATTCCGTGACTGGAGGAAAGGTGATTTCACGCTTGCGCCCCACTCTCCTGCATTCTCTCTGGGCTTTCAACCCATCGATATCGCTGACGTAGGTCCCCGGCCGGAAGGGAAGCGCTGCCAACCAGATACGGTGTGTCATTGATGCACGGAACAGGTGCGTCCAGTGTGTCTGCCCCGGCCGTGCGAGCTAATATGCGTCTTTACAACGACATTTCTGCTGCGGATCGCGTACTGCTTCCCGGCATAGATCATCGCGTCGGGCTTCTCTCTCCCGTTGCGGCTTGTTACAATAAGGGGTGCTACGAGCATGACTTTCGGCATGGATTTTCTCCCTGGAGTTAATACCCATGCCGGTTGACACAGCTGGCTTATGGCTAACGAGAATCTTTTCATTCGTAAGTCATTGCAAATCAGCGGCATAGGTGATCGGGGATATAATCCTGCCTTCCGCGCCAAATGCTTTTTCGGGTCAGCAAAGCTGGCCAGTCTGGATAGCTTCACCGTATGAACATTCTCTTTTACTTCATTCTCGCCGTTCACATTCTCGTCTGCCTCTTCCTGATCGGCATTGTGCTGGTGCAGCAGGGCAAGTCGGCCGACTTGGCCGGCGCCTTTGGCGGGCAGGGCTCGCAGACCGCTTTCGGCCCCCGCGCTGCAGCCAACGTGCTCACCAAACTCACAACCTGGTCGGCCGTTATCTTCATGTTTACGTCGTTTTTCCTGGTGGTCATCTACACCCGCGGCACCGGCACGCACTCGGTGCTTGAAAACACCAAGGCCCCGGTGAGCGCTCCGGCAAAGTCCGGTAAGTAGAGACAGTTTTTCGGTCGAAGATGACCGGCCCAAACGCAAACGGCCACCTGTGAAGGTGGCCATTTGCGTTTAAGGACTAAAGCGTTATCGGGGCGAACTGTGCCACGTACGATCGAATACGGCGGATACGGCGGCGGAGGGGACCACCATGAAAGCAGCGATCATTACCGCAGCCGGCAGGCCGCCGGTCTATGGAGACTTTAATGAGCCGGTGGCTTGCGAGGGAATGGAACTGATCTCAGTCAGCGCATCAGCGCTCAGCCAGTTCAGCAAATCCCGCTCCTCGGGTTCGCATTACACCTCTGAGAGCGCATTCCCGTCTGTGGCGGGCGCGGATGGGGTCGGTCGTGCTGCAGATGGGCGGCGCGTGTACTTTGCCCTACCACAAGCGCCATACGGAGCGCTTGCGGAGAAGTCTCTGGTGCGACCTGAGCATTGTGTCGCAATTCCACGCGCCATGGACGATGTAACCGCAGCAGCGATCGCCAACCCGGGCATGTCGGCATGGGCTGCTCTCGTCGAGCGTGCCGTGCTCAAGTCCGGAGAGACAGTGCTCGTGAATGGCGCGACCGGTTCGGCAGGCCGACTGGCTGTGCAGCTTGCAAAGTATCTTGGCGCAGGCAGGGTGATCGGTACCGGCCGGAATGAAGCTGAGTTGCAGAAGTTGTTGTCAGTTGGTGCGGACGCCGTAATCCCATTTCAATTGGGCTCCGGCAATCCGTACGAAGCTAAGTTGTACGAGCAGGCCCTGACGGCGGAGTTCGCCCATGGCATAGATGTGGTAGTGGACTACCTGTGGGGCGAGAGTGCCAAGACTGTCATCGTAGCCATCGCGAAATCAGCGGAGGATGCAAAGCCGGTTCGCTTCGTTCATGTCGGGGCAGCCAGCGGCGATCTGCAAGTCGAAATCCCGAGTGCCGCACTGCGTTCGTCCGCCATTCAGCTAATGGGCAGCGGAGCAAAGAGCGTTCCTTTCGCGAAACTGCTCGATGCAATTGCGAAGGTTTTTGCCATAGCGAATGATGCTAAGCTTCAGATCGCAACCAGGACCGAACCACTTATGGCCATTCAAGAAGCCTGGGCTGCGCCAGGAAATCCGCGCGTAGTGGTCACTATTCCGTGAACGCCGGGTGCCTTCACTGTCATTATTGAAATTGAAATAATTTCGCAAACATTGCAGGGAATTAACCCCGAACCTGCCACAATGGCTCCAGCTTTAGAGAAAACGCAGGCCCAACAGAATTCACTGTCGGAGCCG
>JASIJX010000236.1 GCA_030049955.1 Acidobacteriaceae bacterium | reverse complement strand
GGCCTCAAATGCGGCGTCATCACCAAGCGCATCTCTGAGACGGTAGCCACGCGCGCCCGCGACCTCAAGCTCGAATTCGTCTACCAGGGCCAGGCCTTCAAGATGAAGCCGATCCGCGAGATCATGGAAAAAGAAGGCGTCGCGCTCGAAGAAATTTGTTACGTGGGCGACGACATTATTGACCTCCCGGTGTTGCGCCAGTGCGGCTTGGCAGTTGCCGTAGCCAACGCTCGCCCGCAGGTCAAGGCCCAGGCGCACTACGTCACGCCGAACGGCGGCGGCTACGGCGGCGCGCGCGACGCAATCGAGTTCATCCTCGAAGCCAAAGGCATCCTCAACCGCTGCATCGAGCAGTATCTCGACGAAGACCAGTCGATCGCGCCGTCAATGGATACTGGATCGCCGGAAACCGGCAAGGGAAACGGCTAGCAGTGACCTCGAATGGAAAACGCGCCGTGGTGCTGCTCAGCGGCGGCCTCGACTCCGCCACCGTGCTGGCGATTGCGCGCAGCGAAGGCTACGCCTGCTTCGCGCTTTCGTTCTCCTACGGCCAGCGCCACGCGTTCGAGCTCCAGGCGGCGAAACGCGTGGCCGCTTCGCTCGGCGCCATCGAGCACCGCATTGCCAACATCGACCTGCGCGTCTTCGGTGGCTCCGCGCTCACGGACGAAATCGAAGTGCCTAAAGGCCGCGAGCCCGGCGAGATGGCCCACGGCATTCCGGTCACTTATGTCCCCGCGCGCAACACCATCTTTCTCTCCTTCGCCCTCGCCTGGGCCGAAGTGCTTGAGTCGAGCGACATCTTCATCGGCGTCAACGCGCTCGATTACTCCGGCTATCCCGACTGCCGGCCGGAATTCATCGAAGCCTACGAGAAAATGGCCAATCTCGCCACCAAAGCAGGCGTTGAAGGCCGGCAGCGCCTCAAGATTCACACTCCGCTCATCGCCATGACCAAGGCCCAGATCATCGCCAAAGGCATTGAACTGGGCGTGGACTACGCACAGACCAGCAGTTGTTATGACCCCTCGCCAACCGGCGTCCCCTGCGGCCAATGCGACTCCTGCCTCCTGCGCGAAAAAGGCTTCCACGACGCCGGAGTTGAGGACCCCCTGAGAAAAACAGCTTCCAACTCCTAGCGCGGGTGCTCACCCTTGACGCGGCTTCATCGCGCCAAGGGTGGGAACCACATACCTCCGAATCGCAATCCGCCCTACCACGAACTAAGCTAGAAGCAGGGAGCTAGCAGCTAGAAGCTGCCTTTATATGTACGCCGTAAAAGAAATCTTCTATACCCTCCAGGGCGAGGGCGCTCAGACCGGCCGCGCCGCCGTCTTCTGCCGATTTGCTGGCTGCAATCTCTGGTCGGGCCGCGAGCAGGACCGCGCCTCGGCAATTTGCAAATTCTGCGACACGGATTTTGCCGACACCAAAGGCCCCGGCGGTGGCAAGTTCGCCTGCGCCGAAGATCTCGCCGCAGCCGTGGAAGGAAAATGGCCGATTGCCGAAAGCGACAGAAAATTCGTCGTCTGCACAGGCGGCGAGCCGCTGCTGCAACTCAATCCTCCGCTGATCGAGGCGCTCCACGCCCGCGGCTTTGAAATCGCCGTCGAAACCAACGGAACCTGCCCGGCTCCGCAGGGGCTCGACTGGATCTGCGTGAGTCCCAAGGCCGGCGCCGAGCAACGCCAGCTTTTCGGCGACGAGCTCAAGCTGGTTTTTCCGCAACCCGGCGCCGAGCCGGAAAAATTCGAGTCGCTCGCCTTCCGCCACTTCTTCCTGCAACCCATGGACAGCCCCGACCGCGAGCGCAACACGCAACTAGCGCTGCGCTACTGCATGGAGCATCCACGCTGGCGCCTGAGCTTGCAGACGCACAAACTGCTCGGCATCCCCTGAGGCCAGGCACTGCGCAAAGCTAAGACACTCGAGATCGAATAAGATAAAGGCAAAGCTTCCGAATTCAGCGGCCCCGCCAGCAATCGCCGCGGCGTAACCCAGAACGCGCGATAACTGTACCCGCGTGCCGGCTTGGCACGGTGCTATCGGGGCTGAGCTTTGTAGCGAAATTTGTAGCGAAAGTGGATGCTGGTCTTGCTGTCCAGTCATACGTTCATCCAGAGTCACAAGAAATGCGTACCGGCCGGCCGGTACGCTGTCTTTGCCGCTTTTGGCATCCTGCTCGCAGTTGGTCTGGCCCGGCACCAGATTTACGGGGATGAGGCTCAGGCCTGGCTGATCGCCCGAGACAGCCATGGGCTGATGGACCTCGCCGGGCACCTGCGCTATGAAGGTCATCCCGCTCTCTGGTATCTGCTGCTTTACATTCCGGCGCACCTCGGCTGGGGCGTGGCGGCAATGAAAGCCATCAATTACGTCATTTCTCTCTGCCTGGCGTGGCTCGTGCTCGGGGAGCGGCGCTTGTCATTGGGAATGCGTGCGGCGTTTTTGTTCAGTGCATTTGTATTTTTCGAGATGGGCGTGCTTTCGCGCCCATACATGCTGGCCGCGGTTCTGCTGGTGGGTGCGGCGCGCTGCTTGTTGGCCGAGTACAAGCGTTCATGGCTCGCGATGGTGCTATTGGCCCTGGCTATCAATACCCACTTTTTTGCCATTCCCATCGCTGCGGGTATTTTTGTGTGGTTTTATTGGTTCGCGCCCGATCTCTCTTGGCGAACTGGTGTAAAGCGGCTCAAGGAACCGCAATTTCTGGGGTCGGTGGCGCTGATCGGCCTCGCGCTCGCGGTTTGCTATTTCACGCTGCGGCCTGCTCCCGATACCTACGAATCCGATTACTACAGGGCGGGCATTAGTTTGCCCGGATACCTGGCGATCGGCGTTGGGCAACTGTGGACCGATTTCGCTTCACCCGTCGCGTCGCTATTGCGCAACTTTAGATTGGGTGGCTTTCTTCTTCCCGCCATGCGTCCACTTTGGCCCGCGACAGCGTTAACCGTGGTTTTATGGCTTCTCGTTATCGGCTCACTCCGGGGGCGCCGCAGCCGCTGGTTTCTGTTCACCGCCTCTTTGGCATGGATGGCGGCGGTGCTCTTTACCGTGCATATTCCGGCCATGCACCACGTCACCCTTCTGTTCGTGGCCTTCGTCGTGGCGCTCATGGCCGATGCCGAGACAGCAGAGCACAAGACTCTGTGGCCCCCGCTCCTTGCCAAATCTGTGCTCTATTCGCTTTTGGCAACGCAGGTTAGCTACGGCCTTTTTTGTGCCGGCAAGGATCTGGTGAAGCCTTATTCCAGCGAGGAAGCAACTACAAAATGGCTCATCCAGAACGGCCTCATCCGGCACCCGCTGGTGGTCGAGCCGGATTTTGCGGCTTCGGGCATACTCGCAATCTCCGGCGTGCGGCAAGCGTATTTCCCCTCTTGTCGCTCGATGGGGCAGTTCGTGATTTGGCGGCGCGGCCGCGATCCTTACAGGATCGTGACCGCTGAGGAACTTGAAGATCTGCGCAGGCAATACGGAAGCGGTCCGGTCGTATTGTCGCGCTGGGCGATACCGCCCGACCGCCTGAAAGCTCTCAGCCTCCGGCTGATCTATACCTCGCCGCATGGAACTTTTTGGCCAGAAGACATGCTGGTCTACGGTGACGATTCCAGCCCCGTCGAAGGCGAGGCCTCGGCAACTCGTTGATCCTCATCCCGGAATCCGGGAAGTAAATCTTTTGAACGATTTCGTTTGCGTTCCCGGGAACACTTGGGTGGGCAACCGGTGTCTAAGTAAATAGGGGCGTGAAGCGCACGGCCGGCGCCCGGTTTCCCGCTCCTGGCAGTAAGGTGGCTCGGCGGCAGGTGTGCCGCGTAAGATGCTAGTTTTAAAGTGGTTAGCTCTGGCCTTGCGAAAGCCGCTCAACCAGGCGGTCTTCAAGGGATGCCAGATGTACCTCTTTTGCGGTATAGGTGGGAGGACACTGTTTGCAGGCGGACCTCACCATGGGCAATATTGCCAGCGCGCTACCGCTCCAGTCGGAAGAGGCAGCTCTCATAGGGGAGCTGCAGGCCGGCTCCGAAGAGGCATTTGCGTGGCTCATCGCACGCTATCATCAACCGATCTTCTCTCTGCTGGCGCGCACGCTTGAGAACCGCGCCGATGCTGCCGACCTTACCCAGGAAGTTTTTGTAAAAATCTTCCGGGGCATCAAGGGCTTTCATGGCGAGTCATCGCTGCGGACTTGGATTTACCGGATCGCGTTGCGAGAAGCTTCGAACCAACGGCGATGGTGGATGCGGCACAAGCAGCAGGAAGTCCCCATCGAGCAAGAGATTTACGACAACCAACACAGGGGAACCCCGGTGCTCCTGATAGACACCTTAGTCGATCCGGGCGAATCGCCATTCGATCTGGCGGCGCATGCTGAAGATCGTGCCCGCGTTGAAGCGGCCCTGAACCAGGTTCCGGAGCCGTATCGCACCACGCTCATCCTGCGCGACATTGAAGGATTTGTCTATGAAGAAGTGGCGGAGATGCAGGGAGTGAATCTCGGCACGGTAAAGTCGCGCCTGGTGCGCGGCCGCGCCATTTTGAAGTCCCTGTTGATCGCTTCCCAACCCAGTTCACGTTCCATGGCCCTTGCAGGCTAACTCGCAGGGTAGCCAAGCCCCTTCAGAGAGGAGGCCGAATGAACGGCTGCAGTGAAATGCGGGCAGTATTCACGGAGTATCTGGACGGCCGGTTGAACGGGCGCGAAATGCAGGAGATTGGCGCGCATCTGGACGCATGCCGCGCGTGTGCGCAGGAATGGGACGCACTGCGGCAAACGCAAATGTCGCTGGCCGAGCTGGGCCCCGTGCCGGAGCCGAAGGATCTGCTGCTGCGCATTCGTGTGGCCGTTAGCCAGGAGCGCGCGCGCAGCCGCCGCGATCGCCTTGAAGGACTGCAGCTGGCCTGGAAAAACACCATTGGGCCGTTTCTGCTGCAGGCGTCGGCGGGCTTTGCCAGCGCCGTTCTGCTGCTGGGCTCCGTCGTGCTGATGGTCACCATGTTTGCCCAGCCGGAGAAGGTTCAGGCCAGCACCGACGATCCTCTCGGCGTGGCCACCACGCCGCGGCTTCTCTATCTTTCCAGCGGCGCGCAAAGCGACGAGATCGGCGCAACGTCGAGCGCTGTCGTGGTTGAGGCCTTCGTTAACGATGAGGGTCAGGTCTACGACTACCGCATTCTCTCCGGTCCCACAGACGCCGTGACCCGCTCCGAGGTCGAAAACATGCTGCTGTTCAGCGTCTTCGAGCCGGCCAAATACTTCGGCCAGCCGGTGCGCGGCCAGGCGGTAATTTCCTTTGCCGGCGTGGCCGTCCGCGGGTAACAACAGGGAACAAGAGATCAGGGGAACGGGGGGAGCAAAAGGCCCGCACACGATCTGCGGGCCTTTTCCGCGTGTGTGCGTGACCGCCGCGCGAACCCAATACCGGAACCAATTACCAATACCGGAACCAATTATTGGAACCGCGCTATGATTGGCTGCGTACCACCGCCATCAACCGCGTGGAGGCATCGATGCGTCTCGTTTACGACTACCTGTTTGTGGTTCTGTGGGTCGCGTTTCTCGTCTATTGGCGGGTGATGGCTGTCAACGTGAAGGCCGCGGAGCGAATGGAGCCCGCGGCTTCGCGCGTGATGCGCATGCTGCTGATCGCTACTGCAATCGTGCTGTGGGTAGTTCCTCTTCCGGTTGCATGGCTCAACGTGCGGCTGTGGCCCTCCAACGCGCTCACCTTTTGGGTTGGCGCTGCGCTCACGTTTGCGGGACTCGTTTTCTGCGTGTGGGCGCGCGTGCATCTCGGCCGCAACTGGAGCAGCGAGGTCACCGTCAAGCAGGGCCACGAGCTGATCGTCAACGGACCCTACGCGCTGGTGCGCCACCCCATCTACAGCGGGCTGTTTATCGCCTTACTCGGCTCGGTGCTTGCCGTCGGCAAAATCAGCGCTGTGGTGGCGTTCGCCCTGTTCGCCATCGCGCAGTTGTACAAGCTGCGGCTCGAAGAGAAGTGGATGCGGGAGCAGTTCGGCGCAACGTATGTGGCGTATTCGAGCCGCGTGGCGGCGCTGGTGCCGTACGTGCTGTGAAGCCGTCCCAAATCTAGTGCAGAACAGTCCAGTGCAAAACAGGTACGGCGCAGAAAATGGGCCGTGTCGCAGGTTTGCAAGGTTGCTACTGGCTCAAAGTTGTCATGGCCGTGGCCAAGCCACCGGTTACCACTCCGGTCGTCCCCGCGTTCTTCAGCGTTCCGTCGCTGTTGACCGTGTAGATGGAGGCGGCGCTTTGCTCGTTGGTCACGTAGACGAATTTGCCGCTCGGGTCGAAGCCGATGCGAAAGGGTTCTGTGCCGGTGGCGATGATGCCCGCCGGCGTCAGGTTGCCGGTGTTCGGGTCGATCGTGTACATCGAGACCGTGTTATCGAGACGGTTGACGACGTAGGCAAAACTGCTGGTCGGATCAATGGCTATTGCTGTAGGCGCATTTCCCGCAGCCACGTAGGTCGCAGTGTTCGGCGTGAGCACGCCGGTAGTGGAGTTGACGGTATATTGCCACACGCCATCGGTCATTGAGCCGCCGGACAGGTTATTGACCACGTACGCAAACTTTCCGTTCGGGGTAACGAGGACCTGCCACGGGATCCCGCCCGCATAGACCGTTGCAGGCGAGAGTGGCGTAAGAACTCCGCTGGTCTGGTCGATGGCGTACATGATGACCGCAGCGCCGTCGGTCAGCGATTCGGTTACATAGAGGAACCTGCCAGTGGGATCGACGGTCAGGAAGCTGGGAATCGCTAAGAGCTCGCCGGGGTTGGTCGACACTGAGGCTGGCGTCGTCGGCGTCAGAACGCCAGTGGTCTGGTTGATGGTAAACATCGAGACCGAACTGTCGTCGCTGTTGGCCGTGTAAACGAATCGTCCCTGCGGGTCGATTGCGATTTCCTGCGGGAAAAATCCGGTGGGGACCGTGGCAGGCGTGGTCGGGGTGAGAACTCCAGTCGTGGAGTTGATCGTGTACATCGAGATGGTGGCCAGGTCGGACGCGTTGGAGACAAGGTTCGCTACATAGGCAAATCGCCCCAGCGGGTCGGCGACCATCTCCTCAGCGTCGTCCTGCGGAGACGAATATCCGGTGCCCACAAATGCGGGCGTCGTTGCCCCAAACTGCCCAGTGCAGGAGTTGATCGTGAACATGCTCACCGCATAGCCGGTCAGGACGTAGGACGCCTCCGTTTTCGACGATTCCACGCAGGCAGGTGAAGGTGGATTTGAAGATGATGGAGTCAAAGAGGAACCAGCCGAGTTTCCGCCGCAACCGGCGGCAAGAAGAACTCCAAAGCTGAGGATCGAAGTACAAAAGGGGAGCCGTCTCATGGAATGCTCCTTCTCAATCCAGATGTGGCACCATCTTACTATTTTCTTGGTCTTCAGCGGTTTCTAGTCTGCGGCCGAGCCACACCCAGGGTTTTGCGCACAGGCTGCTGACAAAGCCGTGGTTTTGAAAGGGCACGACTTTAGTCGTGCCGCAAAGTGCGGAAGATCAGCGCGGCTTTAGCCGCCGAGGGATGTTTTTCGAAGATTGAGGCGCTTACATTGGTTTTTTCCACGACCCGAGCACAAATGGCGCCCCTTGCGGAGCGCCATTTGACTGTTGCGGCATCTTCTGCGCCTTGGTTAGAAGAACAGTTTGGCCGAGAGCTGCAATTGCCGCGGGCCATAGAGGACGCTGTTTGTCGTGCTCTTGGCGCCGAAGGCCTGGTATGCCGCCGAAGGCGTGTAGGGCGTGAAGCAGCCGTAGAAGGTCGAGCCGGTAGGAAGCGCGCCTGCGGCCGAGCAGCTTGCCGAGGGCGAGCTGAACGAGCTGTAAGTCGAGTTCACGCCGGAGACAATCTCGTGGTTCATCAGGTTGAAGGCCTCGCCGATAAATTGCATCGAGACGCGCTCGTGGATAGGCACGTCGCGCGTGATGCGGAAGTCGATGTTGCGCACACCCGGGCCGGGCTGGCTGTTGCGCTGGATTTGCGGCGGACGGCCCATCGTGGCCGCGCCCGACCCCGAGCTCATCGAGCCGCCGTAGATGTTGCCGTCATCCTGTGCCGTGGCGCCCGATCCGAACGGCACCGAGCCCGAGACCCCGGCAACGATCGGCTGTCCGGTCGATTCGGTTGCGGTTCCCGAGAAGGTGAAGCCGTCGATGCCGTACTTCACCCAGCGATTGCCTTCCATAAAGCTGGGCTGATAAAGAACGGTTCCCACGAAGCGGTTGCGCATGTCGAGGTCGGACCGGCCATACTCGCCGCGCACGTTATTGGGATCGAGCACCGGATTGCCGCCATAGAAGGTGCCGTAAGTGCCGGAAACCATGTCGTCGTCCAGCGCCTTGGACCAGGTATGGTTGAGCAGCAGCTCGAAGCCGTGGCTGAAAGGCTTGCGCACCGTGACCGCCATCGAGTTGTACCACGAGTTGGCCACGCTGAAGCCGGTGTTCAGCGAGGTAAGCGAGGTGTTGATGCGATCGCTGGCCAGGTAGTAGGGCACAGTGACCATGCTCGTGGCGCCGTTTTTGTTCGTGATGTCGAACGAGTGCAGGCCGTGCGCCGTCTGCCCCACGAGATTGGCGTCAAGGAAGACGGGCAAGCGCAGCGCGCGCGAGCCCACATAGCCCAAAGTCAGCGTGACGTTGCCCGGCAGCGCCTGTTCAAGTGTCAGGTCCATCTCATGCGTGAGCGGCGGAACGAAGCTGGGCGACAGGCCGTGGAAGCTGGTGCTCGACGCGGCGTTGATCGCGGTCACCTGCGGCGCGGCGCCGCCCGAGGGGTGCAGCGCGCCCCCAAGCGACGGACCGGTAACCGGGAACGGCACGTTGGGGAACTCGAGCGCCGCAGCAGCCGTGCACGTGCTCGCGCAGCCGTTGTAGTTGTAGTTGATCTGGTACTCGCCGTTCTCAACGCGCATGGCATAGTACGTGCTGCCCTGGTTGAGGCCGGTGAAGATGCCGTAGCCTGCGCGAATCACGGTGCCTTGCGCCGGGTTCCATGAGATTCCGATGCGCGGCTGCACGCGATCTTCGACGTTCTTGATGGTCGTGTTGTACTCGGTGGCCAGCGCGGAGCTGGTGTTCGGAATAGCCGGCGGCGGCGTCAGTTGCAGGTCGTAGCGAACGCCAAGGTTGAATGTCCAGCGCGAGTTGAACTTCCAGCTATCTTCGGCGAAGCCGTCGTACATCTTCATCCAGAAGTCGTCGGCGCCGGCGCGGCCGCTCGAAACCGGGTTGTGCTGATCGATCGTCTGCACGAAGGTGTAGTAGTGCGAGCCGGCGTAGGGATCGGTGTCGCCCGATTGGCCGGCGAAGGCATCGAAGGCCCAGTCCTGAAACTCCTGCGTGATGGAACCGGTGTAGTTATAGAGGCCGCCGCCCTGGTAGAGGTTGATCATCACCTCGTGCACCAGGTTAACGTCGCCGCCGAACTTGAGCGTGTGCTTGGAAAGCACCTTCGAGAACACGTCGGTGAACTGGATGCGGTGCTCGTCCGGCTCAGCCGCGCGCGGCAGCGCGTTGGGCATGCCGTAGGCCTCGGCGCCCATGGTGATGCTCGGTCCCGGCGCGTTGGCGCCGGCCGTTTCCAGGTCGCGGCCGAACTGGAAGCGCAGATCGTTCACCGCCGTTGACGACAGCGTCGACGTCCAGTGCGCGATAAGGAATCGCTCGTGATAGCTGGTGGGGCCATTGGTGCTGGCCGAGGTATTCGAATTTGTCGGGCTGGAGTTATAGCCGTTCGTGCTGTCGAAGTCCGCGAAGTTGAAGTTGGCGTAGATCAGGTTCTTCTCGTTCAACTGCCAGTCGATGCGCGGGAACACCAGAGTTTCTTTGGCGAAGCGCGTCGGCGCGCTCTGCAGGCTCTCAAGAAAGTTGATGGCCGCCGTACACTGCGCGCTGCTGATGTAAACCGAGCCGGTGTAGAGCGTGTTAGAGGCCGTCGGGCACTGATTGGGCGTAATGTTGGTGCCGGTGCCGGAGCCGCTCGCGGTGCCGTTATAAACGCCGGATGGCGTTTGCGAGACGTTGTAGGTCTCGTAATACAGCGCTTTGCCGACGCGGCGGAAATTATCCGAGGTCAGGAAGTAGAACAGCTTGTCTTTCTTGATCGGCCCGCCGACGCTGCCGCCGTACTCCTGCTGCTGGTGGATCGGCTGCGTGAGCAGGAACTTGTTGGCGTTGTTATAGAGCACCGACCATTTGCTGTAGGGGTCGAGCGCATTCAACGTCGGATAGCGCAGATAGTAGAACAGGTCGCCGTGCAGGTCGTTGGTGCCGTTGCGGGTGATGGCGTTCACCTGGCCGCCGGCCGCCTGCCCGAACTCCGCCGAGTAGTTCGAGGTTTCCGTCTGGAATTCCTTGATCGAGTCGAGGCTGTAGACGAAAGGCGCGCCGGAAGCGCGTCCGCGCGCTTCGCTAAACAGCATCTGGTTGTTGTTGGCGCCATCGACATAGTTCTGGTTGTAGAGTCCGCTGATGCCGTGGAAGCTCACCATTCCGCTGGAGCCATCCTGCACCACGTTCGGCGTTAGCAGCACAAAGTCGCTCCAGTTGCGCCCGTTCACCGGCAGGTTCTGCACCACGTGTTGATCCACCACCTGCGACACTTCGGTCTGCTCCACGTCGAGCATTACGCTGTTGCCGGAGACTTCGACCGTAGTGTTGGCCGACTGCACCGTGAGCACCAGATTGACAGTGAGCGTTTGTCCAACCTGCAGCGTGAGGTCAGAGGTAGACACCTTGCCGAAATTGCTGGCGCTGGCCGAGACCGTGTACCGGCCCGGCTGCAGGAAGGGCGCGACGTAAATGCCGGCGGAGTTTGAGGTATATGCGTGGGCCACGCCCGTGTCCATATCTGTCACTGTGACCGATGCGCCGGGAATGGCGGCCTGGCTCGAATCGGTCACTGTGCCGGTAATGGTGCCGGCGCCCGAGGTCTGTGCTTTGAGTGAAATGCCGGTGAAGGAAGTAAGCAGCGCCACCGCCAGTGCAACAGCGGCGAGAGATCGATTCCGGAGGAATCTCTTTAGCATGTTTGGCACTCCTGAGAATGAGACTTCCCAAATAGAAAACCCCTGCGTGTCAAGCCGCAGGGTGATCGGATAGCGAGGAAAAGCAATGCGGAATAGACAGATCGTAGCACGGGTCAATCTTCACGCCCGGAATTTTTAGAAGATCCTTATCCTTGCGGTTGTGCCGGAGCCGTTTCGATTGTGTTCCATTTATGGCAGGTAGATTGCA
>JASIJX010000235.1 GCA_030049955.1 Acidobacteriaceae bacterium | reverse complement strand
GCCTCGCACATGGCCTTGACGGGCGTCTGGTTGGCGAGAAAGTCGCCGCCGTAGATGGTGTCGTCAAAGTGCTGCCAGGTGGTGTCGCCTTCGCCCTTCAAGTTCTTGGCCGCGTTGATGCCGCCCTGCGCGCACACCGAGTGCGAGCGCTTGACGGGGACGATCGAAAACAAGTCCACACTGCCGCCCATCTCGGCGATCTTGATGACCGCGGCGAGCCCGGCCAAACCTCCCCCAACCACAATGATTTTTGGCGTTGCCATTTGCTTCCTGGGTCCTTTCTCTTCCTAAACAGCGCTGGGAATCGGCGGCGTGAAGCGAAACGGCGCCGCAATCCGGTTCCAGGCATTGATCTGGCTGATGGCAATGGTGAGAAACGCCAACTGGCTCTCAGGGAATTGCGCCTTAACGCGGGCGAATGCTTCGTCGTCAATATGATGTTGCGCGAGCAGCGTCACATGCTCGGTCCACTCAAGCGCCGCTGCTTCACGCTCGGTGTAGATTCCTGCCTCGCGCCATGCGGGAAGCAAATCGAGCTTTTCCGCTGAAATGCCAAGCTTGCGCGCGTCATTGAGATGGAACTGAATGCAAAAGGCGCAGCCATTGAGCTGCGAGGCGCGAATTTTGAGCAATTCACGAATCTCCGGCTCGACGCCGGAATTCTTCAGCGCGTGCGTGATCGCGGCCATCGCCGTGGTGAACTCAGGGGCGATCTTCCGGAACTCCTCCCAACCGAGCCGAGGAGCAGCACTTGTGGTCGCAGTAGCCATAAGATCCTCGTCAGACATACATGGTTGGCGTGCGGGGCACATCAACGTGAAGCGCATCAGGGTGAAGTTGGAGCGACGCCAGCGGGACATTCTCGGGCGCGTTTGCATACCTGGGGCTGACAAAAGCGTAGATGCTGGCGATGCCCATCGCGCAAAGCAGCACACCGATAACTGCGCACACCCATCCGAAGTTGCGCCGGGAGCGATCGCCCGGCGTAATGCCCCACTTCGCGGCGAAGAGCCAGATACCGTAGGCGAAGTGGAAGCAGACGGCAATCATGGCGATCACATAGACAGCAAGCATCCACGGATTGGCCAGCTCGTGCTGCACCTTCCAGAACGCCGCTGCAGGATGGTTGGGCAGATCGACGCCGGAGAAGCGCTGCCGCCAGACGTGCTGGATGATGTAGGCGAACGCAATGATGCCGGTGTAGCGCTGCGCCACGTAGAGCCAGTTCCCTGCCCATGGGTAATAAACCACGTTGGCCTTGCCGCGCAGCCAGATGTAAATGCCGTAGAGGCCGTGATAGGCGATCGGCAAAAAGATGAAGACCCACTCAAGCACACGCACCAGCGGCAGCCCATTGAGGAACTGTACCTGCTGGCCGTAGGCCGCAGGACCCTTGGTCGCCTCGAAGTTCGACACCAGGTGTTCGATGAGAAATGCGCCAATGGGAATGATGCCGAGCAGCGAGTGCAGCTTGCGCCAGATGAAGCTGGTTCCCTGACCTGCGCGCAGCGGCGGCACGCCGCGTTGAACTGTTGGCGCAGCGGGAGATTGAGCAGTGGCCATGATGGTTTCAGGCTCCTAAAAAGCTCCGAAGCAATGTCAAATGCAGGCTTCCGGGAGGATTGCAGTTCCGTATTGAGAGACGACGTCTTCTGCTTTGATCCTAAGTGATTATTCGATTCCGACGCGGGGGACGTCAAGCAAGCGACTCAATCTGCTCGCATAGAAAGCCGCTGAGGCCGGTATCCCGCAGGATCACTGCGAAAAACCCGTTCAGCATGGCAAAGGGTCTGCTCAAACAAGCGCCTGCTCAAACAAGGATTGACAACAACTCCGCCAGCGCCCGTCCGCGATGGCTCAAACCCAGCTTGGTATCAAGATCGATTTCGGCCATGGTCTTGTCGAGCTGCGGCAGGTAGAACAGCGGATCATAACCGAAGCCACCGGTGCCTCGCGGCGCGTCAAGAATCAGCCCTTCCACGGAGCCTTCGGCCGTCTGATAGAGCGCGCCGTTTTTCGCGCATGCCAGCACACAGCGGTAGCGCGCCGCGCGCAGCGGCGCAGGAATGCCCGCCATGCGCTGCAGCAGGAGCATATTGTTCCACACGTCAGTGTTGTCGTTGGCGTCAGGCGAGTCGACAAGCCCCGCA
This sequence comes from Acidobacteriaceae bacterium, assembly GCA_030049955.1. Next base: position 401 of record JASIJX010000235.1, on the reverse strand, counting down.
TCTGCGGCAAACCGCGCCGAACGCACGCCGGGTGCGCCGGAGAGCGCGTCCACCTCGAGGCCGGAATCGTCGGCCAGGATCATTTCGTCGGGCAACTGCTTGGAGTAGTAGATGGCCTTAAGCGCGGCGTTGGACTCGAAAGTTGTGCCGGTCTCTTCGGGCGGCCGTATTTCATCGAGCCCGGGCAACGTCTCGATGCTTACATCCCAAGCTCGCGCGGCAGTTCGAAAATCGCGCAGCTTCCCCTGGCTGGTGGTGGCGGCATAGAGCAGAATGCTCATGGTTCCAGTGTAGAGGGATTGGAGGAGCAAACTAATGGAGCGAGCAAAATGCAATTCAGCAAGGGTTGGAGCGAAAGCAGTGCATGTGCTATATTTTTGAAGGTGCGGCGGCGCGATCGC
>JASIJX010000234.1 GCA_030049955.1 Acidobacteriaceae bacterium | reverse complement strand
GACGGTCAACGTTCTGTTTACATCCCCATCTTCAAGCAGGGTGGCGACAGTAACACGATCAGTATCGTGAACGGGATCAAGGCTGCCATCAAGCACCTCGTGGACGTGCCCGGCCAGCTCAAAACCGCTGTCGTGTTCGACCAGTCTGTCTTCGTCAAGCTGGCTATCAGCAACGTCTCCCGCGAGGCCATCATCGGCCTGGTGCTGACCGGAATCATGATCCTCATTTTCCTTGGCAGCCCGCGCGCCACCATCGCTGTGCTCCTTGCGGTGCCGCTTTCCATGATCGTCTGCCTGTTCCTGACGAACCTCATGGGTGGCTCCATCAACACCATGATCTTGGGCGGTCTGGCCCTGGTCTTTTCCCGCCTGATCGATAACGGCGTTATCGTCCTGGAGAACATCTTCCGGTTTATGGAAATGGGTGTGCCGCCTTATGAGGCGGCCGAGAAGGGCGGCACCGAAGTCGCCATGGCTGTGCTGGCTGCTACCTTCACCACCGCCATCGTCTTCTTCCCGATTACTTTTTTCACAGGCGTCAGCAAGTACATCTTCACTCCCCTTGCCCTCGGCGTCGTGCTCTCGATCTTCGCGTCGTATTTCTTCGCCATGACAGTGGTTCCTCTGTTCTGTGCTCGGTTCATCCGCCTTAGTCACAATGAGAGCGAGACCTCGGGGAACGCGGAGAAAAGGCGCTTCTCATTCAAACGCTTCATTGGCAAGTTCAACGAACATTTTCAGCATTTCCTCGACGGCTACGAACGGCTGGCGTTCCGGGTCATGAAGCGCCCCGGTCTCGCGGCCGCAGTGCAACTGGGTGGCATGGCAGTGTTGCTGGTCGGGCTGTTTCCCTTTCTTGGGCGCGCCTACTTTCCGCGGACCGATCCCGGCCAGTTCATCCTCAACGTGCGCATGCCCAGCGGAACGCGACTGGAGAGGAGCAATCAGTACATCGCCCGGGTGGAGGATCTCATTCGCGGTGTTGTGAAGCCCAAAGATTTCGACATGATCGTCTCCAACATCGGCGTCTATCCTGATCTTTCCGCCATCTACACGACCAACGCCTCAATGAATACCGCCTTCGTGCAAACCAGCCTGAAGGAAGGCCATAGCATCGGCAGCTACGAATACATGCACCGGGTACAGGAGGAATTGGCGCGGCAAATGCCCGAGCTCTCGGTGTATGCGCAGGCGGGCGGTCTGGTCGACGGCGTCATCAACCAGGGATTGCCTGCGCCGATCGATATCCAGATCAGCTCCAACGACATGAATAGCGCCTATGATCTGGCGCAGAAATTAGCCAGCAAGATTCGAAATATTCCTAATGTTTCAGAGGTCTATATCCCGCAGGATCTCCACTACCCCGGCATCGCGCTCAACATCGACCGCGAGAAAGCCAGCCTCATCGGCCTCACCACTAAAGACGTAGTCGACAACGTGATCACCGCTATGACCTCCGACGGCATGATCGCTCCCAGCTACTGGATCGATCCGAAGAGCGGCAACAATTACATGGTCACAGTGCAATACGCGAATCGCTGGATCAACAACATGTCGCTCGAAGATTTCGAGAACATTCCCCTGCGCGGCACGCGTCCGCCCGGCTACACTCCGGGCGACGAAGGCCGTTCGGCCGGCGACATGCCCGGACAGTTCGGGCGCGCAACCGAGGCCGCTTATACCCCTCTCAGCTCGGTTGCCGACGTGCAGTTCATCAACACGCCAACCGAGGTTGACCACTATCAGATCCGGCGCGTGATCGACATCTACGTGGCCTCGAAAACCGAGGCGCTGCAAACCGTGGGCGCCCGCATCGACAAGTTGCTGGCAGCAACCAAGACTGACCGCAATACCCGCATCCATGTGCGCGGCGCAGTGGTCAGCATGAACCAGGCATTCAGCGAGTTCGGCGTTGGCCTCATCGTCGCGGTGTTGATGGTCTACCTGATCCTTATGGCGCAGTTTCGGTCCTTCATCGATCCGTTCATCATCCTCATGGCCATTCCACCAGGCCTGGTGGGAGTGCTGCTTATCTTGCTGCTCACGGGAAGCACGCTCAACATCATGTCGCTGATGGGGGTCATCATGATGACCGGCATCGTGGTCTCGAACAGCATCCTCATCGTCGAGTTTGCCGGCATCCTGCATGGGCAGGGAGAGTCGCTGGTGGATGCAGTGGTGCACTCCTGCAAGATTCGCCTGCGCCCTATTCTCATGACTTCGCTAGCCACGCTGCTGGGAATGATTCCCATGGCACTCGGCCTTGAGGCCGGCAGTGAGCAGTACGCGCCGCTGGCCCGCGCAATTATCGGTGGGCTGGCCCTCTCCGTCGTTGTCACCGTCTTTCTGGTGCCGGCTGTCTATCTCATCATCCACTCCCGGCTCGAAGGCCGCGCAGTCCATGCAGGAGTCCCGGCTCATGAGTAATCTGATCACTTCCTCCGCAGTCCTCTGTGCGTTGATTCTTGCTGTACCGGCCATCGCGCCAGCCCAGGCCAACTTGCCAGACGCACCCCAAGCACAGCTACTCCTTGCATCCTTGGAGCAAATGCCGGCTCAGGGCACGCAAACACCCGCGCCCCCTGCACAAACCACGCCGGCGGCCAACGCAAGTACCGTACAGGCCGGTCAGCAGGGTGCCGGACCCACGCTTACAATCGAGCAGGCCGAACAGATGGCGCTGCGTAATAACCCCGACATCAGTGTGGCCCGGTTGCTTGCGCTGGCTCAAGGGCAGGTCACGCGGGAAGCGCGCTCTGCATTGCTGCCCACAGCGACCGGCGACATGACCGCCGTCGATTCCCACGAAGGCACCCGAATTACCGCAGGTTACTTGAGCAACTCCATCGTCTATGACCGCGCTGCCGCCGGCCTGACCGTCAATCAACTCATCACCGACTTCGGCCGCACACACAACCTCGTCAAAAGCGCACAATCGAATGCCCGTGCCGAGTTCGAGAACGAAAAGGCCACCGAGCTCGACATTAGGCTCGCCGTCGATCAGGCCTTTTACCAGGCACTGACTACACAGGCCGTGTTTAAGGTAGCGCAGCAGACCGTTGCTGAGCGCGAAGCCACAGGCGAGCAGGTCGGCGCGCTGACCAAATCGAATGTCAAGTCGCAGCTCGATCTCAGCTTCGCCAACGTGCAGGTCTCGCAGGCCAATCTCCTGCTCCTCGACGCCAAGAACAACGAGCAGTCAGCCATGGCCGCGCTCAACAATGTCCTCGGCTCCGAGCAGGACCAGCAGTACACGCTGGTTGATGAGACGAGCGGCAACATTCCGCCAGCTCCTACAGATTCCGAAGCGCTTGTACAAGCGGCCTTGCAACAGCGTCCCGATCTGGCCGCCCAGAACGACCGTTATCGCTCCGCGCAGCAGTACGCCACCGCCGAGCGCGACCAGGAGTGGCTGCCTTCGATCTCCGCGATGGCTGTCGCTGGCGGTACGCCTATTCGCGCCGACCAGATCACCTCGTCGTGGTACGGTGCAGCGGGCGCCAACGTTTCCATCCCAGTCTTCAACGGTTTTCTCTACAGCGCAGAAGCCAAAGAAGCCCGCTTCCGCGCCAGCGCCGCCCAGGAACAGATCCGCAATCTGCGCGACATCATCGCCCGAGACGTTCGCACCGCAGTACTCAATGCGCAAACCGCCTTCCAGCGCATCGGCGTGACGCAAGAAATGCTCGACCAGGCCAACCTCGCTCTCGATCTGGCCCAGGCGCGCTACAAGATCGGCCTCAGCAGCATTGTCGAACTGACGCAGGCGCAGCTCGCACAGACGCAGGCTCAGATTGAAAACACCAACGCCCGTTATTCCTATCAAACCGCGCTCGCCGAGTTGCGATATGAGCTCGGTCAGTGACAAAGGCCGTTCATAGTTCGCAGTCCGTAGCAACCGTCTGATCGCAGTCGACAACTGTGAACAATGAAGTGAGAGCCGTGAGGTGATTTATCCGATGCTCGCGCTGCGACCGCGCGAAAGCACGGACGATTTCCGCCGGTCCTTCGCTGCGTGGTCGATCTTCTTCCAGAAGCCGACAAAATAATCAATGGCAGAGATGGCCGAGACCAGCACGGTGAAGTATACGGCCGCGATAGCGTACCACCTGACCGGAATCACCAGATAGCCGATCTGCCAATGGTCCCAGCGGTGCGCCAGGATGCTCGAAACCACGGCCACGATCTGGATCACGGTTTTGAGCTTGCCGAGTTCGCTTGCTGTGATCGTGAACCCTTCGGAGGCGGCAATCGCGCGCAGGCCGGAGATGAGGAACTCGCGGCCGATGATGACTACTGCAATCCATACCTTCACGATCTGCGGCGTGTAGGCCACCAGCTCGATCAGTGCGGCCGTGACCATAATCTTGTCGGCCAGGGGATCGAGCAGGATGCCCATAGTGGTAATCTGCCCGCGCTTGCGGGCGAGATACCCGTCCAGTCCGTCGGTGATTGAGGCCAGGACGAAGAGTACTGCTGCCGCCAGTTCCTGCGCTCCATGGCCCCGCCATGGGAAGTACGGGGACAGTATCCACAGGAAAAGCGGGATCATGATGATCCGGCTCATCGTGATGGAGTTGGGCAGATTCATGCGGGGCCGGCCGCGTTTCGGGGTCTCTGCGGCTTTAACTCATTATTGCACCGCGTCGGCTGATACCGTGGCAGGATTTACCCGATCGTAATAGATAGTTTTCACCAGGCACCGTTTACTGAAATGCCTCAGACGTGACTATGCGTAAATCCCTCGCTGTGTGATGGTAAACGCCACGCGGTCAATGGCCAGCATGTATGCAGCGATGCGGTTGTTCACGTTGTGCGCCTCGGCGTAACGCACTACGTCGTCAAAGCTGTCGCGCAGAATCGTCTCGAGTTGCTCGTTGACGATCGATTCTTTCCAGAAGTATCCCTGCCGGTCCTGCACCCATTCGAAGTAGCTGGCCGTCACTCCTCCGGCATTGGCCAGTATATCCGGCACGATAAACACTCGCTTGTCGGCCAGAATCTCGTCGGCGACCGCCGTCGTCGGACCATTCGCGCCCTCTACCACGATCCGCGCCTTCAGCTTCTCGGCATTCCGGCTGGTGATCACGTTTTCGGTTGCCGCCGGGATGAAGATCTCACAGTCGGAGACGATTAGTTCCTCGCTTGGCATTGCTTCTGCCCCAGGGAATCCCAGGATCGACTCGTTCCGATACTTATATTCGGTGAGCTGATGAACATCGATGCCGTTCGGGTTGTAGAGGCCGCCGTCTTTCTCCGCAATGCCGACGATTTTGTACCCGTGGTCCATCATCAGCCGCGCTGCGTTCGATCCCACGTTCCCGAAGCCCTGAATTACTACCCGGCAGCCCTCAATGGGCATATTCAGATAACGCAGGCTCTCATCGCACACCACCATCACGCCATGCCCGGTTGCTTCCATGCGCCCGCGCGAGCCGCCGATGTTGATCGGCTTGCCCGTCACCACGCTGGTCACCGTCTGCCGCATGTGCATGGAGAAGGTGTCCATGATCCATGCCATGGTCTGGTCGTTTGTGTTCACGTCAGGTGCCGGGACGTCTTTTTCCGGGCCGATAAAATCAATAATTTCCGACGTGTACCGCCGTGTCATCCGCTCCAGTTCGCCGCGGCTCATCGACTTCGGGTCGCAGATAACGCCGCCCTTGGCCCCGCCGAACGGAATGTTCACAACCGCGCACTTCCAGGTCATCCAGCTTGCCAGCGCACGCACCTCATCCAGCGTCACGTCTGGCGCATAGCGGATTCCGCCCTTTGACGGCCCCCTCGCCTGCGAGTGCTGCACGCGGAAGCCGGTGAAGATTTCGATCCGCCCGTCATCCATCGTTACCGGGAAATGAACGATGATCTCGCGCGAAGGCGACCGCAGCAGTTTCCAAAGCCCTTCGTTTAGGTTCAGCTTGCGCGCCGCAAAATCGAAGCGGGCGCTCTGTGCCTCCCAGGGATTGATTTCCTGGTCCAAAGAAACCGCAGGCATAGGTGACATAAACTCTCCCTTCCGTTGCCGTGACTGGATCGTCGGGAAATCGTGCAGATTCGAACCCCCGAATCCAGAGACGCAACGGAGATTATCCCGGTTTTCCCGGGCATATTTTTCTCTTTGGCCAGCAAGCTGCCGGACAACCCCTAGGCTGAACCCCCGGCTAAACTCCCAGGTATACCCCAGGCTCGATCAAGGCTTTCGATCTGGCCCAAACCCCTGTGAGTCTAGGCTGCGCGGCGCACGCCGTCAAGGGGCCTCATCCCCATGTGCCATTGGCCGCGCGCCGCTGCCCACGAACAGGTTTCACCCCTGCCGTTACACTGGAATCGTGAAATCCTCTTCGCCTTCTGCCCATCCCAGCCGCAAGGAATTCCTGGCCTTGGCCCGGAATCACACACTCGTGCCCGTCTGCCGCACCTTGGCGGCCGATCTTGAGACGCCGGTTTCGGCCTTTCTGCGCGCGGCGTGGGGCGAAAAGGAGTGTTTCCTGCTCGAATCGGTGGAAGGCGGCGAGCAGCTTGGCCGCTACACGTTCATCGGCCTGGCGCCCTTCAAGCGCATCGTCGCACGCGGCCGGCAGATCGCCATCACCGAAGGCCGCAAGACCTCGCATATCGAAGGAGACATTTTCGACGTACTGCGTGAAGCTCTCAGCGGCCACAACCCGGCGCGCCTGGCCGGCCTGCCACCATTCACCGCCGGCGCCGTCGGATTCTTCGCCTATGACGCAGTGCGCCAGATCGAGCGGCTGCCTTCGCTCGCCAAAGACGAGCTCGGCATTCCTGATGCCTGCCTGCTATTCTTCGACGAAGTGCTCGCCTTCGACCATGTGCGCAAGGAGATTTGGCTGGTCGTCACTGCCGACGTCACCAAAGAAAAACCGGCGACAGCCTATGCCGTCGCGCTCAAACGTCTTGATCGCCTCGAAAAGCGCCTCGCCGCGCCATTACCGAAGCTGGCAAAGGCAAAGAAAGCCGCGAACGGAAAACTCAAGGTCCGCTTTCGCACGCACAAGAAAGATTTCCTGGCCGCCGTCGAGCGCACCAAGGAGTACATCCGCGCTGGCGACGTGTTCCAGACCGTGATCTCGCAGCGCTTCGACGTTGAGCCCGGCGTCGACTCCTTTCAGGTTTACCGCGCGCTTCGCACGGTGAATCCAAGCCCATACATGTTCTTTCTGCGCGTCGCGCCGGAGGAGTCGGCTTCGGCGTCGAAGAACTCTTCCAAAACGGAGAAGCGCCCGCGGCGTTGCTTGGAATTGGCTGGATCGTCGCCCGAACTGCTCGTCCGCGTGCACAATAGCAAGGTTGAGTACCGTCCCATCGCCGGCACGCGCCGCCGCGGCGCCACTGAGAGCGAAGACGAATCTCTGGCCGCCGAGATGATGCACGACGAAAAGGAACGCGCCGAGCACGTGATGCTCGTCGATCTTGGCCGCAATGACGTGGGCCGTGTCAGCCGTTTCGGCACCGTAAAAGTCGACAAGCTGATGTTCGTCGAGCGCTACTCGCATGTCATGCACATCGTCAGTTCTATCGAAGGCCGCCTCCGCCCCGAACTTGCGGCCATCGATGCTCTGCGCGCCTGCTTCCCTGCCGGCACTCTTTCGGGCGCACCCAAGGTCCGCGCCATGGAGATCATCGAAGAACTGGAGCCAGCACGCCGCGGCACGTACGGCGGCGCAGTGCTCTACGCGGACTTTTCCGGCAATCTCGACTCCTGCATCGCTATCCGTTCGATGCTTTCGATCGGCGGCCACGGCTATGTGCAGGCCGGCGCCGGCATCGTCGCCGACTCTGTTCCCGAGCTTGAGCATCAGGAATCGATCAACAAGGCCCAGGCTGTCATCCGCGCTATCGAACGCGCACGCAGCATGTAAGGATCCGCGTGATTCGCAGTCTAGGGCCGAGTTTATTTATTCCGCTCCGAAAACTCGGCGGAAGAAATGCCCGATGCGCCTGAACATGCCGGGCTTTTTCGTTGCCGGCTTCGCCGTAGCCGGTAACTGTGTTGTAATCGCGGCCGGGGCCGTGCTCTGTGCCGCTGTCTCCGGCGAAGCTACGCTGCCTTTTTGATAGACCAGTGGCGGCAGCGTCGCCGCCGGGCTCACCTTCGGAGCAGGTGCTGACGGAGCTAATGGCGCCAGTCCTTCACTCTGCGCCAGTGGAAATTCATTTCCATGCGTTTCTGCAGGCGGACAGCCGCACGGCTCTTTTTCTTCGTCCACCACTTCGCTCAGGCTGCCGTGCTGAAACATGACCCGCTGGCCCGGCTGCACGCGGTAAAGCCCGCTGTCAAACAGGCTCGTGACCACTACGTACGGCGCATCCTTTCCGGAGTTGTCCACACACGTGTCCCCCTCGCGCCCCAGCCGCACCTTCACATCTGAGGCTCCTGGCCCGCTGATCAGAATGCGGAAGTCGGGCGTCATCAGCACGTCGGCGTTGGCCGCTTCGCCTGGTCTCTCGGCAAAGCTCATCTCCACGGCGCCGTGATCCATTGCCATCAGGAGCCCTGGAACGAAATTTGGCCCACCACCCTCCGGCACGCTCGTGTCCGCTGCGAGCTTCACAGTCGTCGAGGCGCACACCCGCAGAGTTCCGCGCCGCGGCAGCGTTACATCAGTCGTCTGCGTGCCAGAAGTCACGGTGCCACTGGTCGCGATCATCGCCCGGCCCGCCGTCACTTCCATAGCGCCGGTGACTACTGCCGCTTTATCAGGTTTGCTCGCGTCGATGGGAATGATTGCGATCGGCGCCGGCGCAATGGAAGCCGCTGTGTCTGGCGCAAGCTTGGTCGTCGACGGATCCTGAGCGTGCGCACACGCCATCGCCAGCAGCCAAAGGGCGCCAGCCGATATCGCTCCCGCCCGCCGCCGCATCGCTACATCTCGAGAAAGTTGCGGATCATCTGATGGCCACCCTCGGTCAGCACGCTTTCCGGATGAAACTGCACGCCCTCGACCGGCAGCCTTCGGTGGCGCAGTCCCATAATTACCGACCCCTTGCCGTCGGACTCCGGCGTCCGCGCCGTCACTTCCAGCTCCGCTGGCAGCGATTCCTCGGACACAATCAGCGAGTGATATCGCGTGCAGGTCAGCGGAGTGGGCAGCCCAGCAAACACGCCCTTGCGGTTGTGCTCTACTGCGCTGGTTTTGCCGTGCATCAGTGTGCGCGCGCGCACCACCTGCCCGCCGAAAGCCTCGCCGATGGCCTGGTGCCCAAGGCACACGCCGAGTATGGGCGCTTTGCCCGCCATGTGCCGGATGAGCGGCACCAGAATGCCCGCCTCATGCGGCGTGCATGGTCCCGGCGAGAGCAGGATGCGCTCCGGGTTCATCGCCTCAACCTGCTCGGGCGTTACCTCGTCGTTCCGGCGCACCATCACATCCGCGCCCAGTTCGCCCAGGTACTGCACCAGGTTGTAGGTAAACGAATCGTAGTTGTCTAAAACGAAAACCATAGGACGAATACCATGCTGTATTCAGTGTAGCGCGGACTCCGGAATTCACATCTGCCCCATCTCGCCTTGCGCGCCTACCCCCCAATTTGCCAAACTAGCGCAGTCCGGTCATGGTTCTTCACTTTCTCATCCAGGGACGCGTACAGGGTGTTGGCTTTCGCTGGTTCGTGCAACGCGAGGCCAGCGAGATCGGCCTGCACGGCTGGGTGCGCAATACCGAAGACGGCGATGTCGAAGTAGTCGCCTCTGGCGACGCAGAAGATCTCGCAGAACTCCGCGCAAGTCTCAAGCGCGGTCCGCGCGGCTCACGCGTCGATCGCGTCATCGAGCATACGCTGAAGGACTCTGAAGCCCGCGACCTCGGCCCATTCCGCATCGAAGGCGCGTGGTAGTCGGCAGTTCACAACTCACAGTTCACGCCTTGAGAACCGCGCAGCCAGGAAATGCGCCAGTAGCGTGCTCGACCTCGTCATGTAGACTGGCAACGGACCACTTAAAACAATGAGCACAGTCGACTCCGAACTGCACGCTGCCATGTCCAAAGCCGTCAAGCCCGTCAACATCGAGGATCTCAAGAAACTCGTCCGAACAGTCCCGGATTTTCCCAAGCCCGGCATTCTTTTCTACGACATCACAACGCTCCTCAAAGACAAGACTGGTTTCGCGCAGCTTATCGATGCCCTGGCCGCGCATTACATCGAGCAAAAGATCGATCTCGTTTTGGGTATTGAAGCGCGCGGCTTCATCTTCGGCCCGGCGCTCGCCTACCGGCTCAACGCCGGCTTTGTTCCCGTGCGCAAGCCGCGTAAGCTGCCTGCGCAAGTGGCCCGCGTCACCTACGATCTTGAGTACGGCTCCGACTCGCTCGAGATCCACATGGACGCCATCCATCCCGGCCAGAGCGTCGTTCTGGTCGACGACCTGCTTGCCACCGGTGGCACTATGGAAGCCACGGTCAAGCTTGTCCGCCAACTCGGCGGGAACATCGCCGGCCTTGCCTTCGCGGTCGAGCTCGACTTCCTCAAAGGCCGCGACCGCTTCCCGGACTATGACGTCTTTAGCCTGCTCCATTATGACGAATAGGAGTGGGTGTGTAGCTGCTAGGAGCGGACGTGTAGCTGCGATGGAATCAATTTGCTTTTCTTCGCTTCATCTGCCTCGTTTCTACCGGCAAATGAAGCAAAGAATCTGCGGTATTTTCTAACTCGCTCGACACCATCTACGAGTCAAGCTCCGCCCCTGTCTCGGTTTCTCCCGCGCCGTTTCTCTCCGTCAACATCTGCGCATCCGCAAACCGGTAACCTACCGACACATCCGTCAGCAGATAAACCGGATTCGATGGATCGTCCTCCATCTTCTTGCGCAACTGCCGCACAAACGTGCGCAGATATTCGACCTCTTCGCGGCAATCGGCGCCCCACACCGCGGTCAGCAGCTTGGCGTAGGTCACCACGCGCCCGGCTCGGCTCATCAGGCAGTGCAGAATGTCGAATTCCTTGCGCGTAAGCTTGATCGGTTCACCGCGCTTGGTTACGCGGCGCTTCACCGGGTCCAGGTAAACCTCACCGATCTCGATCGGCGCATCTTCGGTGCGCGCCGGCGCGCGCATCCTTCGCACAGCCGAGCGGATGCGAGCAATCAACTCCCGCGTGCTGAAGGGCTTGGTCACGTAGTCGTCTGCGCCCAGGTCCAGCGCCTCCACCTTATCCTCTTCCTGGTCGCGCACAGTCAGGATCAGCACAGGCAGCCGCGGCGCAAACGTGCGGATGCGGCGCAGCGTTTCGATGCCGCCCAAGCCCGGCATGTTTACGTCGAGCAGCACGACATCGTAGGACTGAGCCCGCAGTGCCTGCAGCGCCTCCTCTCCACGTGACGCCTCCGCCAACTGGAACCCGAGCTCCATCAGAGGCGGCCGCAGCGCGCGGCGAATGGCCGGTTCGTCGTCCACCACCAGAATGCGTATTCCAGACTGATTCATCGTGCACTTCCCTTCTCATTGCTGATCGGAATCGCTGCGAAAAACGTCGTTCCTCCCTGCTCGTCGCTGGTCACCCATACCTGGCCGCCATGAATCTGTGCCACACGCTTGGCCACAGAGAGCCCGATGCCCGTGCCGGAAGCCCGATTGGAAGTGTTCGAAGAACGATAATACCGCTCGAAGATGCGCTCCCGGTCAGCTATCGGAATCACCGGTCCAAAGCTGTGCACCGAAAAGATCATCTCGCGGCGCGTGCTGATCAGGCGAATCGTAATGGCGGTGCCAAAAACCGAGTATTTGCACGCATTGTCCAGGTATTGCGTAAGCAGCATCGTAATCAGATGACGATCGCACTCGAGCATCAGGCTCTCGTCCTGAATGTCGACAACCAACTTCATGCTCGCCAGCCGGTCCTTCAGCGTTACCAGCACCTCTTCGAGCATCGATGCCACATTCACAGGCTCAGCGTGCAGCGTTACTTCACCGGCATCGAGCCGCGCCGTGGTAAGCAGCCGAGTCGTCAGTTCGCTTAGCGTTTGCGTCTCTTCGTTAATTAGGCTCACCAATTCCGCCTGCCCGGGCGAAAGCTTGCCCATCTCTGTGAGCCCCGTGCCGGCAGCGCGGATAGCCGTCAGCGGCGTCTTGTAGGCATGCGCCAGGCTATCGAGTACTGTAGCGCGCAATTGCTCCGTCCGCCGCTCTGTTTCAATCCGGCTTTCGTTGGCGAAGGCGCGGTAGCGATCGAAGGTGATTGCGATCAGCGAGGCGATTGCGTTGTTGGTTAGCGGGCTGGTCTCGCCGCGTACCACCAGGCTGCCCACGGGCACCGTCCCCAGCCGCACCACCCGCCGGCCGATTCCCGTCTCCGCGTCGTCATCTGAGGTTTCGAAATAATAGACGTTCTGCGCCAGTTCCAGCGGATCGCTGCTCCAATAGCCGGCCTGATACACCTCGTGCAAATCGGCGTCAAACACGGCGACAGCTTCAACCGCGAAGATGTCGTGGATCAGATCCGCCAACTGCGAGCCTGGCTCCAGGTGCAAGTTCATCTGCAGCGTTTGCCTCGTGAACTCGTAAAGATCATGCATCTGCCGCTCGCGCTGCTCAGTTTCCTTTGCGTGGCCTGTCACACGCGCAGAAAGCCGGCTCACGATCAGTGCTACTATTACGAACGCCAGCAGCGTCACACCGTTTGCAGGATCGACGGCGATGTCCAGCTTGCGCTCGTGCATGGTAAACGCCGCCTGCATTACCACCGCCGAAAGCGAAACAATCGCCGCCTGCCAAAAACCGCACAATAACGCCGTGGGAACGACGATCAGCAGGTAGAGCAGAACTGCTACGGGAAGCAGGCCGCGCGACCAGTGCGCCAGCGCGGCCACCAGCAGCACCGCGACGATGCCCAATGCGCACTCCAGCACAAATAACAGCACCCGAGACCCGGAGCCGCGCGTCCACCGCCGATGAAAGATCGTCCGGACAGGGATGTAGCTTCCAGCCAATTGGCCTCTCTTCCGCAGAAGTTTCCTGGCAGTCCCGCGTATTTCAAGAATACGCGAGTGCGAGTCTTTCGGATGCGTTGCAAGCCATGCATCAGTAAATGTCTTTATGCAGTCTTTATGGACGCGGGCTCGCTCCGCACAGAGCGCAAAACCCGCATAGTCCCCTAAACCCTCATAAAACAAGGAGATTCTGCACTCTTAGGTGATCTAAGTTCGGTTCAGAATTCTTTTTTTCTTTCTCATATCTTCTTTATGCCTCGTTTGCGTTACTACTGCTAGTCCGAACAGGCCAAACGCAAGTTAAACAAGCTCGCATTCTCCGGCCGCTCCGGTGTCCGGCATGCCGTACTTGAAGTGTCTTTGCGCTACATATAGGCAAGTTCTTATCCATTTTCTGCAGTTTTAGGTTTCTCAAAACACATCCGAAATCTCTTTGCGAGAGGTCATTTGCCAATGAAGCTGATTGCGAAGTTGAGCCGTACCTTCCGTCCAGTGGCCGGCATCTCAGCGGCACTCGTGTTCGCTGCCGGCGCGCACGCGCAAACTCCCGCTGCTACGCCAGTTCCCGCAGCACAAGCACCAGCTGCGGCGCCTGCTCCCGCAGCACAGACACCCGCGGC
>JASIJX010000233.1 GCA_030049955.1 Acidobacteriaceae bacterium | reverse complement strand
GGCGTAGCCAATCCGGCCGGCGAGGTGTTGAGCGAGCTGAGCTCGAACGTGGGCAACGGAGCGGCCTACACGTTTGTCGGCGCCGCGGACCACCCTGTGAGCTGCCTCAACTACGGCAGCGGCACGGCGGTCATTGCGCAGGCGCGCAGCCTGGGCGGCGCAGAGATCGACCGCACATCGCAGGCGCTCATGCAGGCCCGGTCGCTGGTGAACTCGCGCGTGGGCGTCCTGGGTGTCGCGATAGGCAAGAGTAGCGATCATGCGGGCGAGGGCGCTGTGATCGTCTACGTTGACCCGAGCCAGCACCCGAGCGTGCCGCAGACAATCGGCGGTGTGCGCACGGAAGTGATTCCCGCTTCCGCGCAGGCTGTGGCCATGGGAACTGCCCCGCAGTCGCTCGTCGAAGCTGGCGCAATGCCGCCGCTGGCGCCGGCGGTTCTGCATCAGGCCATTGCGGCCAAGCAGCAGGTGGCTGAAAGTCTGATGACGCAGAATCCGGCTTTCTTCGGCGTGGGCGTAGGCCAGAGCCTCGACAACCCCAAAGAAGCCGCGCTGGTGATTTACGTGGATCGCTCCGAGGTTCCGGCGCAGTTGCCCGCAACCATCAACGGCCTGCGCACGCGCTACATCGTCATGGAGCGGCTGCACGTCACCCGGTCGTATCTCTCCGCCACGCCAACGCGCGGCCACTGCATGTCCCATCCGCTGGCTGCGCCGTCCGATGGATTCGGCCTGCTGAATTCAAAGAAGCTGCGCGGGTTAAATCTCTACTGACCGGCAAGAACATCACCGCGCAGAAAAGAGAGATTGTCTACTTTGCAGCGGTGCTTGGCGCAATTTGCGGCGCATTCGCGTCGTTGTAAACAGGACGAAGACTCTGCGCATACTGTTTGAAATAGGGCGCAAGTTCTTCATATTGATCCGTAGCCACGAAATTAGCGCCTGCCGCGATGGACGCCTTCCAACGCACGATTACAGCCTGTTTCGAGCCAAAGTTGTAAGACCTTCCCCATCCCTGATCGTCCTGCGGGTTAAAGCCATTCAAAGTCCAAAGGCGAATCCAGTAACCCAACTCATGGGCGCGGTCGATCAATGCTCTCAGGCGCGCGTCGTCGGCAGCCGTCCAATCGCCTGCTCTTGTCTGGCCGCCTTCTTCGACGAAGTACCAGGGGAGGTTCCACCAGCGCCGATAGTCGGTCGGGGGCGCGCTCAACAGCACGTCGGGTGAAACGGTTGCGGCCCAGTGCATGGCCTCTGTCATCGACATTCCCTGGGGAACGGCGTGCGTATGCGCCGAGCCAAACAGGCGCAGCCTTGCGCCCACGGGAACATCGTCGAAAAACACTTTTTCCTGCGCATCCGAGTCTTCGGTAATCACCAGGATCGGCTCGCGCTTGATTGCGGAAAGTTTATTGGGATCGCTCGTTTTGACCGCGGTCGAAAGCCACGGCTCATACTCGCCCAGCAGATTCCAGACCGCGTGCAGAATGGCCGGTTGAGTGTCCTTGAAATCAAAGTGCAGGATGATCAGCGGCCATTGGTCCCGCTTATTCTCCTTAAGCGCCTGTTCCACAATCGGTCGAACATGGCCAAAAAAATAGACGCGCAGCGTAGGTTCTTTCCCGGTTGGGTGGGGAGTATGAGAAACCACCACACGCCCCTGGCCGGTGTTCGGGTCCACATACCAGGCCAGATCCTGCTCGATGGAGACTGGAAATCCCGAATCGAGGGCGCGCTCGATCCGATTATTCCAGCGTCCATCGTAGGGATAACAGTTATGCGCATCCAAAACGGGCCGATTGTGATTGAGAAACTTCAAATCGGGGTGCTGGGCGACCGATGACGAGGCAGCGATCGCCAGGCCGATCCACAGCAAGGGAACCGCACTTCTTCTTGCCATCACGGAAGCTCCTTCGGCATTCGGGTACAAGGAAAAGTATTTGCGCAGGCTGCGCACCGTCGTTCCAAACCGGGCTCGCAGCCTGCACGATTGGTAGGCCGCTGGTTAGAAGAAGATCTTGCCTGCGAACTGGATGGTGCGATTGCCAATAGTGGTGCTGGTCACCTTACCAAAAGCCGCGGGCGACGATATGCTGCTGTTGGGATTGCCGAAGCTGGGGTGATTGAAGGCATTAAAGAACTCGGTGCGGAATTCGAATCGCCGGTCTTCGCCAAGAGGAAAGCTCTTGAACAAGCTGATGTCGGAGTCGATCAGCCCCGGGCCATGGAACGCGCGAGGTCTTTCGTTGCCGAACTGCCCGGTCGACGGATTGCTGAAAGCGCTCACATTAAGAAATACCCCGGGAGCATTGCTGCCGGCGTACTGTGAAGGAGATTTGGAGGTACCGGCATAGGGGTTTCCCACAATGTTCGGATACGAGGCGTGATTCGACCCCGTGTCGCTTTCATCCGGAGCGGTTACGGTGAACGGTATGCCCGTTTCCAGAGTCGTAATTGTATTCACCTGCCAGCCGCCGAGCGTCTTGCTGGCCATGTTGTTATTGTTCAGCACCCAGCCGCCTTGACCGACGGGAATCTGCCAACTGCCGCTGCCAACGAATCGCTGGCGCGTATCCTGCTCCGAATTGTTCATCTCGAAGGCGTAATCATAGGCATTTTGCGGCGTGGAAGATTCCGTCAGGTTGTCGGCATAGTCCGACATGCCATGCGCCCAGGTATAGCTCAGTTGATACATCAGGCGATGACTCATATCGCGCCTCAAGCTGACATCGAGACCATCGTAATCCAGGTTTCCGTCGTTCGTGGCAACCTCAAGAAAGGCATGCGTGCCTGCGCCCTTCGCAATCGGCGAACTTACTCCCTCGGTGTTCAGGTTGGCGTACGGGAACGAAATCAGCGGCGTTGTTCCGCTGTAGCCCGCCAACATTCCTTGATTCTCGTTACGCAGGCGGTTCTCCTTGCGCCCCCAGTTGCCCACGTAATTAACATCGAGCATCGTGTTGCTGCTTATCTGGATCTGAGGTCCGAAGCTGGTTTGCTCGACGTAGGGCGTGCGCTCATTGGGGTCCTGCGCCCTGATCTGCAAATTGGGCAGGATCACGCCCTGGCTGATCAGCGCCGCGGCGGGGTAGCCGTTCTTCAACTGGAAAACCGGAGTGGTGCTGCCAGTCGACTCGGTAATGAAATCATTCAGCAGCCACGGGGGGTTGAGCTGCAGCATGGATTCGGATCCGATGCGTTGAATGAACTGGTGAAAGATTCCATACCCGCCGCGCAGCACAATGCGCGGAAGGGCATGATAGGCAAAGCCGCCGCGGGGCGCGAAATCGATTCGATCGGGATGGATCAGGACGCGTCCATAGAGGCCATTATTGCCGGTCGCGTCCACTAACTCCCCGCCGTTGGCAGGACTGAAATTCACCGTGTGGTTCTCGCGGCTTGTCCAGAAGGGATAATACAGCTCGTAGCGCAGGCCGTAGTTAATGGTAAGTTTGGGAGTTACTCTCCAGGTATCCTGCGCATACATGGAATTGCCGCGGATATAGTTGTTGACTTCCATATCCTGCTGGCCTTGCGTAGACGTGTCGTAGATGGTGCTCGATACGTCGCCGAGCAGAAGGTCCGCAGGCCCGAATCCATTGGTGCTGCTGTAAATACCGCTGGCCGTAGCCGTCCCCTGCGGCGCCTCGATATCGAAAAAGTTCAGCGCGTACTGATGGTAGTCATAGCCAAATTGCAGGCTATGCTTGCCGATCAGCTTATAAACGTCATCGACGAATTGATAGACCTGCGAGACCTGATAACCGGGACGGTAATCCTTGGTGCCCAGGCTTTGGAGGTCGGAAACGTAGATCGGAGGCAAT
Organism: Acidobacteriaceae bacterium; assembly: GCA_030049955.1. The sequence continues at coordinate 2,085 of JASIJX010000233.1, read as the reverse complement.
CCGGCGTCATAAGGGCTGGCGGGAATGCCAGTGAGGCCGTACTGCGAGGCGTCGGAAACGCCCAGGGGGATACCAAGCGGAAGCTCGTGCGAGAATTCCCGCAGAAAACCGAAATGGGCCGTGTTGACCAGCGTAGAAGTAGGCGTATAGGTCCATCCCATCGAGAGCGATTGGCTGTGAAGAATGTCATCCGACGCCTGCTCATTTCCCGCCACTGGATTGGGGAAAACCAGCGGAACCTGAAAATGGGAATAATACAAAGCGTAGCGCCCGAAGAGCTGATTCTTCGCGTTCATGGTATGGTCGATGCGCGCATCGAGCGATTTATTATCCGTTGGCACCGCGGCCACATACTGGTAGTTGTCGCTGCCGTTGAATGCGTTGATATTGCCGCCAGGAGAAAGCTGCGGCGAAGGATCCGGATAGAGCTTGATTAAAGCCTGTCCCACCGGATCGATACAACCCGGCGAAACCACGTTGTTCACAATGCAGCCGCTTTGCCCGTTGGCCACCGCGGTCATAGGATGGCTGGTTGCAACCGCGCTGAAGTCCCCGTTGTTCTTCATATTCGGCGTGGGCACCACTGAAAGTTCCGTTTCGGCCTGACTACTCAGCAGGCTTTCCCACGCGGCGAAGAAGAACGTGCGGTTGCGGAGGATGGGTCCACCCAAGGTGCCGCCGAACTGGTTCTGGCTGAAGTGGCCTTTGGGCACATCTCCGTAGTTGTTGAAGTAGGTATTGGAGTCCAGGGCGCTGTTTTCAATGTATTCCCAAACATCGCCATTGAAGTGGTTCGTCCCAGACTTGGTGGAAGCGTTCACCACGGCGCCGGCCGCGGTGCCGAATTCCGTGGAATACGTTCTGGTCTGCGTCGCGTATTCCTGCAGGGCGTCGGGAGGTGGAAGAACCGATTGAACGGTTCCCTCCTGGAGGTTCTCTGAGTAAGTGTTGTTGTCGATGCCGTCGAGCTGAAAATAATTTTGCAGCTCCAGGTTGCCATTAGAGCTGAAGCGCCCTTCGGCGCTGTGACTGGCCGTCGTCAGCATCACGTATGTGCCGGGCTCGGTCAACACCAGCTTGTCGTACTCGCGTCCGTTCAGAGGCAGGTCGTTAACCTGCAGATTGGTCAGAACGCCGCCCACTTCCGCTGACTGGGTTTGCAGGGTTGCGGTCGTGTCACTGACCTCCACCTGCTGTTGTATCTGGCCCACCGTCAGGGCGAAATCTACCTGAACTCTGGACTGTACGTCGACCCTTACGTTGGTCCGGACGGCGGCCTGGAAACCGCCGCGGGTAGCCTCTACGGTGTAGGTGCCCGCAACGAGCTGCAGGGCCTCATATTCGCCGGCAGCGTTGGTGGTAAAGGACACCTTCACGTTGGTCGCGTCATTGGATACATCCACGTGCGCACCGGTAAGGATGGCGCCGCTGGAATCCCTTACAGTGCCCACGATGGAGCCGAGATTGGTTTGGGCCGATGCTCCACAGCAGAGAACTGCTGCCGCAAGCACGCCGCACAGGGTTATGAGCAGGTGGCAACGATCGGGAAACAGCTTGTATTCGGCTGACTTCATGGGAAATCTGACCTCCTGAACTGTGGCGCGAATGGTTCCAAAATTTGTAATCGTGTACATTGAGTGGCCCACAAGTACTGTACACGTGTGCATTCAGACGGATTTTTAACGTCCGATCAGTTGTCCCGTGAGCCTATAACTAGCCCGATGAGCATGTCAACACCGTCCGCGATTTTTTTCTTTAGCCCGTGACATTCTCGGTGGACTGGGAAAGCTCCCGATCATCTTATGTCGAGCTGCATGAACCGGTAATGAAAGGATTGCCACGAATTGTGGATATGCGAGCTCCAGACCCGCGACGCAGCGACGCACATTGCCGCAGCGCACACATCGATCGTTTGGGAATTTTTGGTGAGCTATGAGCGGCGACGCCCGCGTGGCAGCGGTACCGGCTCAGATCGTGTGGCCTTGCGGCTTCAGCGTCGTAGCCAGCGCGGCCGCAATCTGCCGGCCGTGAAAGCGGCCATTCTCGATGAAGATCTCGTTGGTCCGCGAGCCGGCCACGATCACT
>JASIJX010000232.1 GCA_030049955.1 Acidobacteriaceae bacterium | reverse complement strand
CGCATCTCGCCGGAGCGATTGGCCGACACCGCACGCCGCGCGGGAATTGCCGGGTTCTATGCGGTGACGGCGGCAGCCTTTGCGCTGATCTATGCGGTCTTCACGAACGACTTTTCCATCACCTACATCCTCGAGCACTCGAACCGCGCCTTGCCTGCGCCGTACAAGTTTGCCGCCATGTGGAGCGGACAGGAAGGCTCGCTGCTGTTGTGGGCGTGGCTGCTGGGGACGTATGGATTCGTGCTGCGGCTGCGCCATAAGACGGATGTAAAGCTCTACGCGTATGCGGGCACGATTCTTGCCGCCGTGCAGGTGTTCTTCCTGCTGTTGCTCAACTTTGCGGCGCCGCCGTTTTCGCTTCTTCGCGGCGCGATTCCGGCCGACGGCAACGGGCTCAATCCCTTGCTCCAATATCCGGAGATGGTGATTCATCCGCCGATGCTGTACCTCGGCTACGTGGGCTTCTCGGTGCCGTTTGCCTTTGCGCTGGGCGCGCTGATGATGCGCTACCCCGGCGAAAAGTGGATCCACATTACGCGCACCTGGACGATGGCTACGTGGCTGTTTTTGACCTGCGGCATCTTCCTGGGCATGCACTGGGCTTACGCCGTGCTGGGCTGGGGCGGTTACTGGGGCTGGGACCCGGTGGAGAATGCGAGCTTTATGCCGTGGCTCACCGGCACGGCGTTTCTGCACTCCGTGATGATGCAGGAGCGCCGCGGCATGATGAAGAGCTGGAACGTGTGGCTGATCTTTTCAACGTTTTTGCTCACCATGCTGGGCACGCTGCTCACACGCGCGGGGTTGGTCAGCTCTGTGCACGCCTTCGCGCAGTCCAACATCGGCAACTGGTTCATCGCCTTCATGGCGATCGTGCTGGCGGTGTGCATCTTTACCTACATTCTGCAGCGCGGGCACTTGAAGACCGAGCATCACCTCGAATCGTTGGTGAGCCGCGAGTCGAGCTTCCTGTTCAACAATCTGGTTCTGCTCACGGCATGCTTCGTCATTCTGTGGGGTACGCTCTTCCCGATTCTTTCGGAGTACGTCGAGGGATCCAAGGTGACGGTGAGCGGTCCATATTACAACCGTGTCGCCGTGCCTATTGGGTTGTTCCTGCTGTTCCTGACGGGCGTGGGCCCGCTGCTACCCTGGCGCGCGACATCGTTTAAAAGCATCCGGCGGAACTTCGTGCTGCCGGTGATCGCGCTATGGTCCACGGTGATTGTCTGCCTCGCCGCAGGCGTGCGGCCGTGGCGGAATGGCGTTTACCAGAATGGCGATTTTTATGCGCTGGTTGCTTTCGCGGTCGCGGCGGCGGTGCTTACTGCGATTGTGTCGGAGTTCCTGCGCGGCGCAAATGTAATTGCGCGGCAGACGCATCGCAACCTGTTCGCGTCCCTTTGGCTGCTCACGCGGCGCAACACGCGGCGGTACGGCGGGTATCTGGTGCACATCGGCGTAGTAGTGGTGGTGATTGGACTCGCCGGTTCGGCATTCAACAAGAACATCGAGAGCGAGATGGGGCTGCACGACAAAATGTCCATCGGTCCGTACACGCTGGAGCAGGTGGGCGCCTCGCAGGACTCGAACCCGAACTACAACTCCGACTACGCGATGCTGGACGTGTACAAGGATGGTAAATTCGCGTTCCAGATGAGCCCAGAGAAGCGTTTTTACCTCGCCAGCGGCCAGCCGCAGACGATGGTTACGATTCATTCCACGCCGGAGTGGGATCTGTACGTGGTGTATGAAGGCCAGAACCCGGATACCGGACAGCCAATCATCAAAGCGTTTCTGAATCCGCTGGTGGGCTGGATCTGGTTCGGATTGGTCATCATGGTCATTGGAACGTTTGTGGCGCTCGTGCCCAGCCTGAGCCCGGCGACGGCTTCGCTGCGTGTTGCTGCTGCTCCGCGCGAACTCGCGGCTGAGGCGGTTCTTAAGGGGGGCGATTGATGGGTGCTTTGGTTCGCTTCCTGCGGCGGCCCGAACGGGAGCACGAGCCGGAGAGAAAGATCGCTCGGGGTGCCCCATTCTTTTTGCGCTTTTTGCAAAAGGGGTGGGAAAGCACGATGAGCGTGGTCTCCCGCCCTTTGGCCCAAAAGCGGGCGAAAGGACGGGGCACGGGAGTGATGTGGTTAAAAACGGCGCAGGCTCTGCTGCTGGCTGTTGCCGTGTGTTTTTCAATGGGCGCGAGCGACGCCGGCGCGCGGTTCAGCAATCTGAACCATCGGCTAATGTGCACCTGCGGCTGCGCGCAACTGCTGGGCGAGTGCAACCATGTGGGGTGCACGGAATCGACTCAGGAGTTGAGCGAGCTAAGGGCCGACATTGCCTCCGGCATGAGCGACCAGCAAATCTTCAACGCCTTTGCAGCCAAGTACGGCGAAGAGGTATTGGCTGCGCCGCCTGCGCATGGCTTCGACCTGGTGGCGTGGATCGCGCCCTTTGCCGTTTTTCTGGCGGCGCTGATGGGCACGATTCTGCTGATCCGCCGCTGGGGCGGGCTGCGCGGATTCAAGCCACAGGCGACGGCAACAGCCGATCTGGCCGGCCTCACGGCCGAGGAACGCGAGCGGCGCGAACGGATTCGCCGCGAAACCGAATTGGAAGGAGGGCGTGAGCGATGACTGAAACCGAGGGATTGATCGCCGGATTTCTGCTGCTCTTCGCGTTGTTTCTCTACACCTTCTGGCCGGAAAATTCGTTTGCAAGCCAGAAGGAGAAGACGCGGCTTGATTTTCTGCTGGAGCGCAAGGTGCAGCTCTATGAAAACCTGCGCGATTTGAATTTTGAATACCGCGCCGGCAAATATCCGGAAGAGGATTTTCATGCGCAGCGGGCGCAACTCGAGGCGGAAGCGGCGCAGTTGCTGGCCGAGATAGAGCATTTGCAGCAGGCGTAAATGCAGGGATCAGGGATCAGGGAACAGGGAACAGGAAAGCCACGAACAAGATGAAGTCGAGACGAATTGCTGCAGGGATTTTTGCTTTTTTGCTACTGGCTACGTGCGCGTTGGCGCGCGCGGCCGAGGTTTCAGGCACCGTTACCAACAAAACGACGAATAAGCCGACGGCCGGCGATCCTGTGGCTCTGCTCGACGTGCAGTCGAACATGGCCGAGATGGCTCATGCGACCACGGATGCAAACGGCCACTACACGATCAACATGCCCGGCAACGGCCCGTACCTGGTCCGCGTTACGCACCAGGGCGCAGGCTACTTTATCGCCGCGCCGATGGGCGGCGGGCTAGGAGATATTCCGGTGTACGATGTCGCGGCAACGGTGACGGGAGTCCACATTGAAGCCGATGTGATTGAGGCCGAGAGCGACAACGGCCAGTTGAAGGTGGACGAACGCTACTTTGTGCACAACACCAGTTCGCCGCCAACCACGCAGTGGAGCCCGAAGTCGTTTTCGATTGTGCT
>JASIJX010000231.1 GCA_030049955.1 Acidobacteriaceae bacterium | reverse complement strand
TGGCATCTTTCGGGAACCGATTATTTCGATACCGGCATTCCAGCGCCGGGATGGGATCCTGATTACTGGTATGACATGAGGACCTACCTGAGCGAGCTCTCTCCGCGAGACCGGATGCGCTCTCGACAGCCGGCGTCGGGCTTAGATGGTAGCTGGACGGCGGACATGTGTTACGGACACCGCGTGACTAACCGCGCAGTAGACTTTCTCGCAAAACACAAGCAGGAGGACTTCTTCCTCGCCGTTGCTTTTGATGAGCCGCATCATCCATGGTTATGTCCGCTTGAATATACAGAAATGTATAAGGACTATGTTTTTCCAAGCAGTCCCAATGTGAACGACGATTTGGCAGACAAGCCGGTAGAACAACGAATCTGGGCTGGCGGAAGCTTGAACAAGCAGCAACTTCCGATTCGCGCTGACCAGTATTTTGGCGCGCATACTTTCATCGATCACGAAATTGGCAGGATTTTGGATCAGATAGACAAGTACGCGCCCAATGCTCTGGTGATTTATACAGCAGATCACGGAGTGTTTTTGGAGTCGCACCGGCTCTTAGACAAAGGTCCAGCGATGTACGAAGAGATTACAAACATTCCGTTCCTCGTGAGATGGCCAGGTCATGCTCCGTCGAATGTGGTTTCCAAAAGCCTGGTATCTCATATTGATCTCGCCGGCACTTGCATGGAATTTTTTGGTTTCGAGGTTCCGAAGACGGTCGAAGGTGGCAGCATGTTGGCCACGATCAAAAATCCAGAAACACCGAGTCGGAAGGAAGTATTTATCGAATTCGGGCGCTATGAGGTTGACCATGATGGTTTCGGGGCGTTCCAGCCGATCCGGTGCATTTGCGATGGCCGCTATAAGCTTGCTGTCAATCTGATGGTGACGGATGAGCTTTATGATCTCGAGAACGATCCTGCGGAGATGAACAATCTCATTCACTCCCAGGAGCACGCTTCGATTCGCAATGACCTCCACGACAGACTATTGAATTGGATGGATGTATCGCGGGACCCATTCCGCGGCTACTACTGGGGCAGGCGATCCTGGCGCATGGACTTTCCTGAAACCTGGAAAAATGATGGTATGACGCGCCAGCGCGAGAATGACGGATATCTACCTCGCGAGCTTGATTATTCGACGGGTCTGACGATGGTCGACGCGACCCGCCCCAAATGAGACGCCGCAATCAGTCCGCCGAAGGAATTGCTCCGAAGGGGCGCATGTTGCCATCAGGAACTGGATCGATGGCAAAGGGCCCGTGAGGTTTCCCTCTTTTGCGAACAGACCAGGTCCTTGCGCTGATCAAAAGTGAACTGTATTTTGTCGGATAGATTGAAAGAAGTGTTGCCCGCGTTCTCCAGTGTTCAGGGGTTGAAGGGTTCAAGGTTGAAGCGTTGAGGGGTTGTCATGCTATTTGTCTCCCTGTGCAAGTGAATCGCGCGCGCAATGCTGTACCAATAAACCGGCAAGCAGGATTTTCCCTACCTGATCTGCTTTTACTGGCAGGCTCGCAGTGTGCAGAAGCCGCTTTACCGGAATGGCCGGCCTTTGACTTGTCCCTCACCCTCGCGCAAGGTGAGCAACTGGTTGGCGGCCGCACCGCGCACATGCTCGACCAGGCCCGACGGCCAGCGAACCTCAATATCTGCAGAGATAACTTCGCCAAGTCCGAAGTGTAGGCGCGGATCGTTGGAAGAGAGAAAGCTGCATCCGCTTACGACCTCCTGCACCTGCACCTTGCCACCGTAGCGCAGTACGACGCGAGCACCAATGGCGCTGCGGTTGCTCTTGACGCCCTCCAGGCGGACCTTGATCCAGTGGTTGCCGGAAGGAGCGTCGTTTCGAAGCAAAGTGGGTGGCTCATTCACGTTCATGATGAGCACATCCATATCGCCGTCGTTGTCGAAGTCGCCGAAGGCTGCGCCACGGCTGCAATGCGCCGCTTCGATGCCGGGGCCGGCGTCAGCGCCCATCTCAACAAAGGTCCCGTCGCCCTGGTTGCGAAACAGGATGCACGGAGTGCGCACCGGAAAGAGTGGGTAGACGCGGGCTACCTCCGGATACAGGGCGCCTGAGGTGAGCAGGATGTCGGGCCAGCCGTCGTTGTCCAAGTCCACGATGCCGGCTCCGTAACAGACATAGCGTGTCTCCTTGTTCAGACCCGCCTCCACAGTCACATCGTCGAAGTTGCCTTTGCCATTGTTGCGGTAGAGGCCTGTGGCCTGGTTATAGAAGTGCGTCTTCACGATATCGGTGTGGCCGTCGAGATTGTAGTCACCCACGCCCGCACCCATTCCGCCCACCTCTTGACCTTCGCCGCTGAGAGCGACGCCGCGAAACAAGGCCTCCTCGCGGAAGGTCCCGTCGTGGTTGTTCATCAGCAGGAGGGAAGGCGTCATGTCGCAGGCCACGAAGATATCGGGCCATCCGTCTTCGTCGGCGTCGAAGCTCACCGCCGTCAGGCAATACGATCCATTTAAGGCGGCAATGCCCGACTCCTCGGAAACGTCGGTGAAGGTGCCGTCGCCGTTGTTGCGGTAGAGGTATTGGTGCCCCTCGGGCAGTCCTCGCGGGCCGCAAAAGGTGGCCACGCCGGCGTATTCACAGTTGGGCACGTCGAGCGAGGGTTTGGGCGCGGTGGCCAGATCGATCTCGAGATAGTTGGAGACAAAGAGATCGAGGTGGCCGTCGCGGTTGTAATCCACGAAGGTGCAGCCGGTGCTATAGCGGGTTTTGGGATAGAGCAGGCCGGCTTCGGTGGTCACGTTGGTAAAGGTGCCGTCTCCGTTGTTGCGGTAAAGCCGATTCTGGCCGTAGTAAGTGAGGAAGAGATCCTCCCAGCCGTCGTTGTTATAGTCGCCGACGCAGACGCCCTGCGCCCAGCCCTGTTCCCCGTCTTGATCAGCCAGTCCGGATTTGGCCGTCACATCTGTAAATGTGCCGTCGCGATTATTGTGGTAGAGCCGGTTGCCTGAACCGGAAGGTGTTCCCTTGAGTGTGCGCCCGCCGAGAATGAAAATATCCATCCAGCCATCGTTGTCGTAATCGAAAAAAGCACAGCCGGTGGCCATGGATTCGATGATGTAGGTGCAACTGCCGGGCTCACCGTAGATGATCGTTGATGTGAGTCCTGCAACCTGGGCAATATCCACAAAGCGGGAGAAGGGCGCCGCGGTCTTTCGCGCCGTCATCGCCGCCTCAAGTCCGCGGGGGAGAAGCGCCGGCGCCAGGGCTGCGGGAGCGGTCCTCAATAATTGGCGGCGCGTCCAAAGACTAGCCTCCCTGATGTTCCTCATGAACGGCATTCTCCCGAAGATTCCCGAGGCGCTAGCGCTGATTCTGGCCGGCAGCCAACTCCCGAGTGAGATTGAGAGCGGTTGCATTGTTGGGGTCGAGCTGGAGCGCGGTGTCCGCGGCCTTGCGCGCCTCTTGAAGGCGGGATTCAGCGCCCAACGCAACAGCCAGCCCGATCCACGCCTGCGCATTGTCCGGGGCCTCTTCGGCGGTCAGCCGGAACTGCCGCTCGGCGCCGGCGTTGTCGCCGGCCTGTAAGTCCATGTAGCCGAGCTTGTACTGCGCCGGGATAAAACGGGGATTGGCCTTGATGGCCTGTTCCAGTGCGGCCCGCTCGCCCGCCCGGTCGCCCAGGTTGTCTAGTACCAGTGCCAACTCGTAGGCCAGCCCGGCGTTCTGCGGTTCGGCAGCGCAGGCCTCCCGATAGAGCCCCGCAGCCTTCTGGTTATCTCCCGCCTTCACGGCGTCCCTAGCTTGGGCCGCCTTGGATACGGCAACAGCCCGATCCGATTCCAGCTTCTTCTTTTGCTGGAAGAGCATTATCTGCTGCTTTGCCGCCTGTGTATCACCCAGAGTGCGCAGAGCCATGGCCAGATCGTAATGGCCCCGCGGTTCGTCCTCGTCCAGCGCGAGGGCCTTTTCAAACTGAATCTTGGCGCCGGCGGGATCATTCAGCTGCATCAGAACAAGGCCCAGGTTCGCGCGGATATCGGGGCTGTTGGGGTCAAGCGCCACCGCTTCTTCAAGATGCTTGCGGGCGGTCTGATCGTCTCCTGCCTGCATCTCCAGTTCGCCATTCATGTTCAGCAAATCGGCATCGTGCGGGGCCTGCGCCAGCAGTTTGCGCCCGAGTGGCACGGCGCGACTGCTGTCGATGGCCACCAGCGTCCGCAAATAAATCCGCTGCGCTTCCAGATCGTCGGGTTTCTGAGCGACGATCTTTTCGGCCAACTCGGTCGCGGCCGTGTAGTTGGTAATCATGTAAATAGAAACCAGAGTCGCGGTCAAAGCGTCGGAGCCGGGATCGGCGTCCAGGCCTTGCTTCAGCGTCTGCACGGCTTCGTCCAGCATTCCTGCGTCTCTATACGCGACGGCCAGATCGAGAGTCAGGTTGTCATCGCGCGCTACGCTTTGCAAATTGCGGATCACCGATGCATAATCCCCGGCGGCGATCAGGCTTTGGGCCTGGCCGTCGAGCGCGGCCTTCGAGCTAGGATCAATCTTCAGAGCCGCGCTCCACTCGGAAGCCGCTTCCTGGTTGCGGCTGAGTCGGGAAAGGGCCGCACCCAGCAGCAGATGCGCTTGCAATTCCTGGGGATCAAGACCAACCGCTTTCTTGAGCGGCGCAACGGCTTCTTTGAAATGGCCAGCGGCATAAAGACTGCTACCGAGCAAATAGTCGAGGCGCACCTCGTTGTTCGGGTCGAGCCGGAGTGCAGTGGCTGCGGCCTTGCGCTCTTCTTCAAAGCGGGATTCAGCGCCCAACGCAGCTGCCAGCCCGATCCACGCCTGGGCATTGTCCGGAGCCTCTTCGGCGGTCAGCCGGAACTGCCGCTCGGCGCCGGCGTTGTCGCCGGCCTGTAAATCCATGGAGCCGAGCTGGTACTGCGCCGGGACAAAATGGGGATTGGCCTGGATGGCCTGTTCCAGCGCGGCCCGCTCGCCCGCCCGGTCGCCCAGATTATCCAGAACGAGCGCTAATTCATAGGCCAGCTTGGGGTTCTGCGGTTCCATGGCGCAGGCTTGCCGATATAGCCCTGCAGCCTTCTGGTTATCTCCCGCCTTCACGGCCTCGGCGGCCTGGGCTACCTCGGATGCGGCAAGAGTCAGATCCGACTCCTGCTTCCG
>JASIJX010000230.1 GCA_030049955.1 Acidobacteriaceae bacterium | reverse complement strand
CTGGTCGTCGGTGTGCGCGAGTCCGCCAACTTCAACAGCGCCGCCGTCATGATCAAAGTCTCGGTGGTCCTCATCTTCATCGGCCTGGCGCTCAGCTTCGCCTTCGGCCACTGGCACCACATGATGATCAACTGGCATCCATTCATCCCCGCAAACCGCGGCCACTACGGCATGTTCGGCTGGTCGGGAATCATGCGCGGAGCCGGCGTCGTCTTCTTCGCCTACATCGGTTTTGACGCCGTCTCTACCGCCGCGCAGGAAGCGCGCAATCCGCAAAAGGACATGCCCTTCGGCATCCTCGGGTCGCTGATCATCTGTACTACGCTCTACATCATCGTTGCGGGCCTCATCACCGGCGTAAAGTCCTACACCACACTCAATGTCCCCGCTCCCGTCGCCGATGCTGCCGCCGCCATTGGTGTCGGTTGGGCCGTGGTTCTCATCGACCTCGGCGCTATCTGCGGTCTGGCTTCCGTCATGCTGGTCATGCTCCTTGGCCAGTCGCGCGTACTTTACACCATGTCGCACGACGGCCTCCTGTGGAAGTGGGCCGGCAAAATTCACCCGCGCTTCCGCACGCCCTACATCACCTCAATCGTCGTCGGCCTCTTCGCCGCATTCCTCGCCGCGTTCTTTCCCATCACGCTACTCGGCGAACTGGTCAGCCTCGGCACGCTTCTCGCCTTCACCATCGTTTGTCTCGGCGTGTGGGTCATGCGCGTGCGCCATCCAGAAATCAAGCGCCCCTTCCGCACGCCGCTCGTACCGCTGGTACCCATCTGCGGCATGATCGTCTCGCTCGCGCTCATGTTCTCGCTCGACGAGCCCGCCTGGATCGGCTTCGGAAGCTGGCTCATCTTCGGCCTGATCATCTATTTCACCTACAGCCGCAAGCACAGCCTCGTGCAGCGCTCGCTCGCCGCAGCCGAGCAGACCAGCGGCGCACCGCGCTAGGCGTACCGGGTAGTGACTTCTGGATAGGCGACGACACGGACAGGAAGTTCAAATGGTCTTGCTGCGCCATTGTTTTGTCCCCGACCATGCGAATATTATTCGCAACTGAGGGGAGTTCCCTGAGGAGTCTTTACCCGGCAACTGGGGAGGGATGCTTGACACTGGGAAGTTGGGTCGATGAGTTATGGCTTGGACGCAGTGCTCAGGCCCTCGAATTGTTGCAAAAGGAACCATGGAGGCCAGCCAAAGACTACAGTGTAGTAGCTGGCTATATGTGGACAGGTGAGTTTAGTTCAGCCCTCAACTATTGTGAGAGCTGGATACGGAAACCGAGTCGCAGCGATTTTTCATTCGGGATGGCAGGCGCGGCCGCTTGGTGCCTTGGCGATGAGAAGCTGGCTATACGACATTGGCGCAAAGGGGTGACGGCGCCGAGAACCCTTGGTGGCGCGAATACGAGAACCTCGCTTCTGCTGTATGCGGCTTCAATCTTAAAGCCGAGATCGATTTCAACAGATTCGACCCGAAAAATCCTAACCGAAAGGGTCGGCCAGTGGAGAGTGAAAAATTGGCCCGGACCCATCGCTCAATTCATCCTTGGCTCCAAAAGTGCGCCTGAAATCGAACAGCACATTCTTGACCCGAAGAAAAAACTCTATTCAAGCACTTCATCATGGAAGGCCCGATTCTACATACTATTGAAGGAAAATGACTCGCGGGATAACAGCCTTCCCAAATTTACCGTTGAACTTCGACGCCTCACCGAGATGGCAGGTTCTGACCGCATTCCACGAGAGGATTTCGGAAACTTCATTCGCTGTGAAGAGTTCTATTTGGCGCAGCAATGGTGCAACCAACGCGTCGGTGTCGCGGTCGAGTGACCGCCTACTTGTCAATTACTGTTTCTACAGATGAGTAGCGGACCATCCGCCAGCCTCAACCTTCTTTTACTCAATCGCCCATTGCTTAGCTCGGTCACAACCAGAGACTAAAAAGCCCACCCTTCGCCGTAGCGAAGGATGGGCTTCCATGTACTGCGGCCTATTACAGGACCAGCAGCGCCGCGGTCAAATCACAATCATTGGCGGTCGGCTGATCCCGCGGCACTATAACCAACCGCCGGCTTAGGGCGAGGGGCTTCGGCGGGCTCACTCGCGATGCGCATACCGTAAAACGAACGGTATACAAAGATGAACGAAGCAATAAAGAACACCGCCGCCAGCACGTGCGTCCACATCGGCTTGGTAGCCGACAGTTCAACCGCAAGCTCCACGGCCAGCAGGCCAAACAGCGTGGTGAACTTAATGACGGGGTTGAGCGCCACGGCAGCCGTGTCCTTAAACGGATCGCCCACCAGGTCGCCCACCACCGTCGCCTCATGCAGCGGCGTTCCTTTCTCGTGCAGATCCACTTCGACGATCTTCTTCGCGTTATCCCACGCTCCGCCCGCATTCGCCAGGAAGATAGCAGCGTACAGCCCGAAAGCTGCAATCGAGATCAGATAGCCGACGAAGAAGAACGGGTCGAGAAAGGCAAAAGCCAAAGCCGCGAAGAACAGCGAGATGAAGATGGTCAGCATCCCGCTTTGCGCGTAACGCGTGCAAATGGCCACCACTCTCTTGCTGTCCGCCGTGGAAGCTTTCTCTCCGCCCAGGTGCATGTTGTTTTTAATGAACTCCACCGCGCGGTAAGCCCCGGTCGTCACCGCCTGCGTGGACGCGCCAGTGAACCAGTAAATGATCGCGCCGCCAGTCACCAGGCCAAGCAAAAACGGAGCGTGCAGAATCGAGAGCTTGTCGAGATTCACAGTCAGCGAGTTGGTCAGCGCCATGATGGTAGCGAAGATCAGCGTGGTCGCGCCCACCACTGCGGTGCCGATCAGAACCGGCTTGGCGCTGGCTTTGAATGTGTTGCCCGCGCCGTCTGCCGCTTCCAGCATCCTCTTCGCATGCTCGAAGTCCACGTTAACGCCAAACTGCTTCTTCACTTCCTCAGCCACGCCCGGCTCGTTCTCAATCAGTGACAGCTCATAAATGGATTGAGCATTATCCGTCACCGGTCCGAATGAATCGACTGCAATCGTCACCGGCCCCATTCCCAGGAAGCCGAATGCAACCAGGCCGAATGCGAACATCGGTGCAGCCAGAATCACGGCGCTGAATCCCAGCGTGCTCACCCCATATCCAATGGCCATCAAAACCACAATCGCCAGGCCGAGATAGTAGGAAGAGTAGTTGCCGGAGACAAAGCCAGAAAGCAGCCCGAGAGCGGCTCCGCCCTCCCGTGCCGACGCCACGACCTCCTGCACGTGCCGCGCTTCGGTTGAAGTGAATACCTTCACAAGTTCGGGAATGAGCGCTCCTGCCACGGTTCCACAGGAAGTGATCGTCGCCAGCTTCCACCAGAGCGTCGGGTCACCACCGAGATTAGGCAGCAGAAGATAAGTAACTGGGTAAGTGACGGCAATGGTCACAAACGAAGTGATCCAGACGAGCGAAGTAAGCGGCGATTCGAAGTTAAAGCTTTGCGCCTTGCCGTACCTTGCTTTGGAGATCACTTCGTTGATGTAGTAGCCCAACACCGCGGCCACCAGCATAGCCACGCGAATCGCGAACACCCATACGAGCAACTGCACTGCGGAGATTGAATCCTTCGCGCCCAGAATGATGAACGCAATCAGCGCGACCTGCACCACGCCATACGTTTCGAATCCATCGGCCGTGGGCCCAACCGAATCGCCAGCGTTATCTCCCGTGCAGTCGGCGATCACGCCCGGGTTGCGCGCGTCATCCTCTTTCACCTTGAACACGATCTTCATCAGATCGGCGCCGATATCGGCAATCTTGGTGAAGATGCCGCCTGCCAGTCGCAGCGTAGCCGCGCCCAGCGATTCGCCGATCGCAAACCCGATGAAACACGGCCCGGCATAGTCGCCCGGAACAAAGAGAATAATGCTGAACATCATCAGCAGTTCAATCGAGATCAGCATCATGCCGATGCTCATCCCCGACTTCAGCGGAACGCTGAACGCGCGGTATGGATTACCGCCCAGCGCAGCCCACGCGCCGCGCGAGTTCGCCAGCGTATTCACGCGGATGCCAAACCACGCCACGCCGTAGCTGCCGGCCATGCCCAGCACGCTGAACGCCAGGATGATGACGACGCGTGCCGCGCTGAAGTGAAGCAGCGCAGCAAAATAGACCAAAATTACAACCGCGATGAACGACCACAACAGCAGAAGAAACTTGCCCTGGTTGATCAGATAAGTCTTGCAGGTTTCCCAAATAAGTTGAGAAACCTCCAGCATCGATCGATGCACCGGCAGGCCTTTCAGGTGAACGTACATGAACAGGCCGAAGATCATCCCCAGAATGCAGAACAGAGGCCCGTACATCAGCATGTGATGGCCGTTCATGCCGAGGAACTGCACCTGCGTCAAATCAGGTAGCTTCAGATTGGCTTCGCCTCCGGCCGGTGCCGCAGGCGCTGCAAAAGCTGTGCCTGCGCCAAGCAGCATCAGGGTTGCAATCACGCCGGCGAATCTGCCAAATCGTCGCGAACTTAAGGTGCCTCTCAAGCGCCGCACGGTGCGCGCCCGAAGGCTTCGAGCAGAACCCCGTTGCATTGCCGGAGCGCCGATGCCGGAACCGGCCACCCGCCGCAAAAATAACACGGCCACGAGCAGCGAAAACACGCTTACGCCCGGGAAAAAGTACACCCAACCCTGTGCAGTCACATTTCCTCCTGATGAAGGTTTGAAGCCATTTAAGATGACAACCTCAGCGAACCCGAGGAGCAGCACAAATTTGCTTCGCGAAAGCCTATCACCCGTATCCGTCCCTGTCGAGTGACACGTATCACGCCAGCAGCGAGCCGTCACTATCGCCGGGGAGGCAATGCAGCAACTACAGGAAATAACCCGATGCCTCAGCCCGGCCGAAAGCCGGCAACATTGCGAAGGATGACGAAAAATTGGCTCCGCGTTCGCGGAGCCTAATCGGCAAAAGCCGAGACGGGTGTTGCTACTCTGGTCGGGGGCCCAAAGGAAAGCCAAAAGCCCTTATGACGCGCCGCAAGGGCGCTGTACTCTTCAAACTCCACCAGGTATTCGCCGTCTGGTAATTCCGAAGGAGCCCCGATCACCGAGCAATCCGTATATGTGAAAACACGCGGCGATTCGGTTTCCCCACCGTACACCGAAAGTCTGCGGGCCAGGACCTGGCATTCGGCTTCCTGACCCATCCCTCTTAAACGCCCATTCAAAAGGACTACGGTACCCCGGTTCACACTACTACTCCTTACGCAGAAATAGGGACCCACGCACGATGGTTTGTTTTGATGCGGCGGAATTCACGTTTGCTGCCTTTGCGGCAATGCACGGTAGATGATTCGCCCCGATGAGCTTGCCAAAGCGTTCCCGCCCCTGATCGCGTTTCCGGCGATTTCTCCACACTTCCACATGGTTTCCACTTCGACTGCACAAATCCCGCATCTTGTTTACGCTGCGCCTCGGGGCTAGCCTTAAGCGGAGGGCTTGGCGTTCGGGCTCGGCTTGTTTTTGTGCCGCTTTTCCCGGCCGGAGGACCGTAAACCCCGTATTTTGAGCGCCTGCGCGCAGCTTTCCACAACCGGAATCGGGTGTTAGGCAACTGAATACCCAAGATCGGCAACAAAGTACTATATATAGTGGTTTGCAGTTGACAGGCACCAAAGACAGCGGTACTGTTTCATCTGCGGCTAAAAAATCAA
>JASIJX010000229.1 GCA_030049955.1 Acidobacteriaceae bacterium | reverse complement strand
GCGATGGCCCCCTGGAGCATATGACCGAGGCAATAAAGCTCATGTCCGGTGGTTTGCGTGTCATAGAGCATGCGCAGCGGCTTGCGGTCATCCTGGTAATACGTATTGAGATAGCCGCTCGGCTCCTGCGCCGCAACCACAGCGCGAATAACCGAGTCGAGTGGTGTGTGCAGCTGCGGCTGATCACCCGATTGCATCGCGAATCCAACCGACTCGGACCACTTGTAAATATCGGAGTCGGAGTAAACCGGTCCGATTTGCGGCGCGGACGATTCGCCTTCGAGGCGCAGAAAATTGGTCAAGCGTCCATGGTCGAGAAGTTCGTCCTGCATGGAAGGGATGCTTGAGGCAACGTTCGTCGTGCGGCGTTTCGACCAAAAGCCCTTCTCAATTGCGACGGAGCGAACAGGTACAGTCCTGAGCTTTGCATAAGGCGACCGGCTGAGATCAACGACTCCGGCATCGCGCCATGAATCAGCGGGGGCGTCTGCGATCGGTCCGCCGGCCATCGAGTTGAGCGCACCGGAAATGCGCGGATGCGCATTTGCAAGCGCAGCCGGAACTACCGAAGCTGCAGTGGAAGCGAGAAAATTGCGCCGGGAGATTCTGGATTTCATCGAGGGGCTCCTTTCGCTTAGCGAATCGCGCGGCCGCCGGGGCTCAGGATGCGGAATCTGCAGATTCGGTTGAAGGCGCGTGCGCGTTAGGCCCATTTTGCGCGATCTACGATAACAGACGCGGGAGCGTCCTTCAATCGCATGGAAAATTCTGTAGTGTTTCACCTGCATTTTCGGGCTGCCCAATGTCTGAGAAGAAGCATTCCATGAAGAAGATCACAGCAGTTCTGGGCTCGCCGGCCGTCGTGCTGCTCGTACAGGGCAACGGTCAATCCACAAAGCGATAGGGATTAGATTGCCGGCTTTCTTGCTCACAATCGAATTGATGGACCATAGGTCTTGACGGAACGGCGACCGGTGACGCTCCTGCGGACGCGCTTTCTGCGCCTTTCCTGTAGGAAAGCGCGTGAATTAGAAAGAGGACGTAACAGGGCTACTGCTTTTGCGTGGAGCTGCCCGGAAGGAGATGACATGCTACTACGTTGACATTGCTAGGGGTTCCCGCCATGGTATTCAACTGCAACAGGACTTCAAAGTGCTGAATCTTTCCTGACTGTGAGCCTTCGCAATTCTTGAGCACTGCGGAAAGTCGAGGCAAATCCGTAGCCAGCTTTCCCGCTGCCTCGGTTCCCTCACCGTTCGCACCAGCCAGAAGCAGAACTTGTCCGTTTTGATCGGGGTTTTGCACGAAAGCGATGACGGCAAATGATTTGCCGGTTGCCCAGCCTTGAGCTGTCGGGACATACCTCTGTAACTCATTGGACCGCGGATGCGCGTTGACGATGATTTCCTGCCCTGTGGCCTTATCGAAGGCGAATCTGAAGTCCAGTTCATCGCTGAACAGAGCGAACCATGGATCAGATCGCGGACTTCCCAGAAAGATGAAATTATCGTCGTTCTTCAGATCGGAAAACTGAATACTTCGCGCGGCAAGAACATTGAATGCAGTACCCGTATGAGGCAAGGCCGCCACTCTTGCCGCAATGGGAGCGTCGACCGCGGCGGCTGAGTGATCACCCCAGAGAAGAGTTTTGAAGAAGTGGTTGATATCGGGCGAGAGCTTGTTTGGCTCGGGAATGTAATTGTGGTTTGCATAATCGGAAAGCGAGAGTTCGCTGCCGGAAATCTCCTGAAGTACAACAATGTTCGGATCGCTGGTAATCAGATTTGTTGCGTGGGAAGGATTGAACAGGATGGACCACGGATAAGGAGAGAGTGAATGCGCATCGGTATGGGAAAGCCGGCCGAAGAAGAGGGCCCAGCCAGTCGCGCCAACCGCCACCAACACGATTACGCCTGCCAGGAACCAAATGGGAGTGGCTGCTCTTTTCTCTGCCACATCGCGCGGTGCAGGCGCGGTTCTCAGATTTCCGGCTGGCTGTCGAGCTGTGTCGGAGACAGGATGGTCCACCACCGAGGAGGTCAACGCTTCCTGTGGCTCCTCGTGAGAATCGAGCGGGTTCGGATCCGCAGGCTTGTCCTGCACGATCTCCGGAATGTACGAGCCTAGGGGCAGAGTGATGCGAAACTCGGAGGAAGCGCCATTCATTCCGTAGTGCTGAAGAAGACGTTTCCGAACGTCGCTCGCCGTGACTCGTACGATAGCGTCTTCCCCGGTGTCATAGGACGGGGATCGCCCAAAGAGCTCGACACCGATCAGCCGCTCCTTTAAGGTGTCGAAATGCCCCGCGATTGACTGATCGACGACGTACTGAAAGAATTGGCCGCTGCGAGCGCTTCCCTTGAATGCGGGACCGTCGACGATCTCTTTAACATGCTGTCGAAGCGCGGCAATATCTTGCTTTGATTCAACGATCTTGGTGATCTGAGCTTCTCGAGCGTCAATGGGATCACTGACTCGCATGAATAGAGGTTTTTCAGCCTGGGCTAGATCGCTACTGATGAGGATCAATATTAACATGTGCGGTACCCGAAGTCAGCACGCCGGTCGTTCAAATGACCTTAGCTGCTTGTAATCACGCAAATACGATCGATCTGATTCCTCCTCTCTGTTCCGGGGCTGTTCTTCGGTCATGACACCAGTCCTTTGCCGCACGCGCTTGCAAGCGTACCAATATGTAAAGTTGTCAGAACGTACCTACTGTTAGCAACCTCTGCGATTATTTAAGTTATTATTATTCAATAAGTTGCACGAGAGCCGGACAATCGGCTAACGTTGCAATCTACGTCAAATTCCCGTTAGCTTGTTTCCAACCACTGGTCAGCAGCCCATC
>JASIJX010000228.1 GCA_030049955.1 Acidobacteriaceae bacterium | reverse complement strand
ACAATATTACCGAGGCGACCCGAACGAACGATGTCTCTGACAGCCAGTGGGTATGGCTCGCTACGGTGTTGTGTCCCCATCTGCACTACTTGCTTCGAAGCCTTCACGGTGTCTCGAGCTTCTTTGGCCTCACTTAACACATTCGCAAACGGCTTTTCGACATAACAATCTTTTCCGGCGCGAACAACTTCCGTACATAACTTTGCATGTTGAAAATCGCCAGTCGCGATCATTACCCCGTCAATGTCGTTTGAAGCAAGCATGTCTTCAAAGTATTTGTAAGACTTTGGCTCTAAATTGAAGGCCTTTCTCACTTGAGCCGCGCGGTTCTCCCGCGCCAAGCTCCACAGGTCGCATACCGCAGCCGTTTCGACGGGCGTATGCTTGGAAGCGAGTTCTATCATATGCACGTGCCCATGGCTGCGATGCCCGCAGCCGAGTTGCCCCAGGCGAATGCGGTCATTAGCTCCAAGAATCCGAGCATAGGAACGAGCATCCATACCCGTTGCCATACCAGCAGTGAGGATTGCTCCCCCTGCTTGTTTCAAAAATGTCCGCCTACCCGATTCAAAAGCTTTGTCCCTAGACATAAGATTCTCCACAGGGTAATGAAACAGGCTTGTATGTGGGGCGAGTGATTGCCGCCCAAGAGCTGGTCATTTGTAGCTCAATCCTGGGGTAGGTTTTGCAAAAGCAAAGAGTTCCCACGCCAGTCGTACAAAGTAGAATGATGGGGAAGTGTGTATAAGTTGATCGCACCCGACGTCTCGATGGAACGAGATACATCCCCGCGTCGGATCGAACGCTTTGACTTATAACGATTCACCTGACGACGGCTCCCTGCTCATTTTCTCTCGCCAGGTTATTCTCGATGGCAGACTTCGGCTTACTGCAGGAGTCTCTCTTGATCAACTCGGTCGGGATAGTGACTCTTTTCGGATCCGCTAAGGGATTGGAGATCCGATTCAGCAGGAGTTCCACCATGTGTTTTCCAAGCTGCTCAGGGAACTCTCGAATCGTTGTTAATGTTGGATAAAGCATCCCCGCGATGGTGTCGCTGCAGCCAACCACGCTAACGTCGTCAGGAATCGTCAGGTTAGAGTCACGAAGCGCCTTGTAAACTCCATGAGCCGCGGGATCATTGCCTGCAAAAATAGCTGTGAGACGCTCACCTCGGGTGAGCAGGGATTTAGTCCCGAGATATCCCACTTCAGTCGCGTTCTCTGAGTCGATATGACTTTGGCGGGGTTCCAGGCCTGCATCCGCCATAGCCCGGCTATAACCTGCAAACCCGCGTGCAAACCAAGGAAGACGGAGATTGCCCACAAACCAAATATCGCGATGTCCCAGGCCAATCAAGTAGCGGGTTACATCGTAGCCTCCCTGTATTTCGTCGGAGAACACGATATCAGTCTTTAGATTGGACGTTTCACCCAGGATGTTATTGCCAAGGGTGACGGAAACTACGCCCTTGTTGAGGAACAGCTCAATTAGATTGGCGAAGTTTGCGCCAGTTAGGAGCACACCGCGGACCAAATCGTGGCGTTGCACCAACTTTGGAAGATGCAATTCTTTCCAGGGCGTGCTCGGAGAATAATTGAACGACATAAACAGGATGTTCCAGCCATGCGAGACGCATGATTCTTCCGCACCGAGCAGGACGCGAGAATGAAATGCATCGTACATTCCGCGATTGCTGACAATAAAGAGCAGCGTCTTGGTTTTGTCGCGGAGAGATATATCTATATCCAGCTTTTCGACTGCATCGAGAACCTTTTGCCGAAGAGCTGGATCGACCCGACTGTTTCCGTTCAGGACACGGGAGGCGGTCGAAACACTAACTCCGGCTGCAGATGCTATATCGCGAAGTCCGGTCTTGCTCAATTCTGGCTTATTCTCTCTCATTTCCTTGAGTCACATCGATCCCTTCTGGCAACGACGCGCCGACTACCCGAACTCACATCACAGTCGGTATACGAGCTGCCAGTTCTGATTTCGAATCAAATATAGAGAAAGTTTCCCATAAAGACAAGAGAAAAATCTTGCCATGCATATCATTTCTTTTCTCGGTGAATTTGACCAGAGGATCTGGTGAAGGTCGGAAAGCAATCGGGGGAACAGGCTAAATTTCCATAATTGATCGAACTAGAAGAGATTGGTTGCGGTTTTCCAGCGCAAGCGGGGCCGGGATTTTCAGCTTTAAAGCTTTGGAGCGGCCTTTTGAGAAGATTTTCTCATAAATCTGGCAAATTTTCTATTGACATCGTACTGATTTGCAGGCTAGCATGCAAAACCAGAATCCGGCAGAGGAGCCCAGTTACGTGAGAAACGTTACGTCGTCCTTCTTCTCGATAGTTTCCATCCCGCTGCTTTTCATCGCCACGAGCCTCTCTTCACCTCAGACCAGAGGGCAAGATGCGGCTGGCGAACAGGCCGGCAGCCACGCGAGATTGAATAGCCAATCGGCAAACCCAGCGCCCGATGATCGCTTCAAGGCGGACATTCTCCTGATCGTGGCGCATCCGGATGATGAACAGGGCGTCACGGCTTATTTGGCTCGGGCGATGGATGAGCATAAGCGAGTTGCGGTGCTTTGGTGCACTCGCGGCGATACAGGAGGTGACCAGGTTGGGTGGGAAAAGGAGGCTGCTCTTGGCGCCGAGCGTGAAATCGAGGCGCGAAACGCGGTAGGTTTTCTCGGTATAAAAAATGTCTGGTTTATTGGCGCTCCGAACACACCGAGCCAGGATGTGCTGTGGTCGCTTGAAAGGTGGAACCACGGCGCAGCTCTTGAACAGGCTGTGCGCATCGTCAGACTTACCCGCCCAGAGGTCATCATCAGTTTGCTGCCCGATTACTACACGGGAGAAAACCACGGAGATCATCAAGCCGCCGGCGTGATTGCCACCGAAGCGTTCGATATGGCGGGAGACCCGACCAAATTTCCCGAGCAAGTTGTAGCGCCCAGTGTGAGAACGAGCAACTTCATGGGCACGGAGGGGCTTCTCCCGTGGCAGCCCGAGAAGATCTATTACGCAGCCAATCCAGCAGTAGGATTCCCGGACGGCCAAGGACCGGTCTATTCCCTGACAGATGTTTCTCCCACGCGTCATGAAACATACTGTCAGCTCCACCTTGAATCTTTGAGCTTTCATTTGACGCAGGGTGGAGGGCGAGCTACCGCGGCCCTCGCAGAGCTTAAGGAGGGGAAAAGCACTCAACAGTGCAGGCCCGTTCATCTGATTTTAGGAAAGTCGCTCGTTGGCGGCTCAGTGACCGGCGACGTATTCGAGGGGATTACACCCGGCCCTATCGCGTTCGCGCCTACCAGGGGTTATCAGCCCGAGACTCACACTGGGCTCTCACTCGAACTAGGAGCGCAGTTCGCGTTTTACCGTAACTTTTGGGCAGCTCATAACATTGAGCGACTCGCAAACCTAATGCCAGTACAGGAAATGGGAGTGACTCCGGGCGGTAGCCTTCCCGTTCCCTTGCTTCTGCACAACTATACAGGCAACTCCTCAAGTGTAGATGTGACGGCTGATCTTCCCGCCGGCTGGACCGAACAGGCAGGGTCGGGCCAGTACCAGGTGGACCCGAATGACCAGTATCCAGTGGAGGCCATCTTGACTGCGCCACCTCAAGAAAAAGTTGGGGAATGGCAACAGGTCACCTGGCACGCCCGATCCGCAGGGCAGGAAATTGGTTCGGTCACCATCAAGGTCTACCTAGAGGGACATCCCGGTATGCCCCAATAGCTGTGGTTATCGGGCGGACAGAAATCGCATAGTATCCCATCCGCCAGCATGTCGTTAGAGGGCGCGATTGCAATAGCTTCGTTAGCGGATCCAAAGTCCCACTTTTCTCGGGAGGTCATCTCCTAAGGAGGTCATCGAATGTCCAGGAAAAAGCTCGGTCTCATTTGTGCGCTCTCGCTCGCCCTTGCGTTGATTCCACAAGCCTTCGGGCAGGCTGTCACAGCAACAGTTGTAGGCCAGGTGAACGATGCTACGGGCAGTGTCATCCCAGGAGCAAAAGTCACGCTCACCAATCAGCAAACGGGCGTCGCAACTGTATCTACCACGAACGAGAGCGGCAACTACGAGTTTTCGTTTGTGCCGCCTGGCATCTATACCGTCTCGATCGCGCATGCCAATTTCAAGGAGTCGATCAAACGGAACGTGGATGTGGTAGTGAATACGACCGTCCGTGTCGATGCGACATTGACGGTTGGCTCGGTGGCCCAAAGCGTAACGGTCAATAGTGAAGCGCCGGTGTTGGAGACAGACCGCGCGGATGTTAACGGACAGATCACGCCTGAGCAAACAGCCGAACTGCCGGTTGGCAATGACCGCAACTTCCAAAGCCTCGAGACTCTTATTCCGGGCGTAGCCCCGGGCCTCTACGATCACTCGTCCTTCTTTGACGCTCAGAATGCGCAGAACTTCTCAGTAAATGGCCAATCAGAGTTGACCAACAACGTGCAGCTCGAGGGCATTGACGACAACGAGCGCTCCGGCGAGATACAGGGCGTCTATATTCCGCCCGCTGCTGCAATCCAAACAGTTGACGTGGAGACAAACAATTATGCGCCGGAATTTGGAAGAGCGAACGGTGCTATAACGAACGTGATCTTGAAATCGGGAACGAATCAATTTCACGGTTCGGCGTATGAGTTTAATTCAGTTGCAGCAACATCAGCACGCTCCTACTTCAACACTGCGGGCGAACTGCCCGGTTTCACCAATAATTATTTCGGCGGCACGATCGGCGGACCAGTCCGTAAGAACCGCACTTTCTTCTTCGCGGATGCTCTTCGCTACACCAACCATTCGGAGCTATATAGTCTATTTACCGTACCGACTGCTGCGTTTCGGACAGGCAACCTCAACGCTAGCCCCACGCCTAT
>JASIJX010000227.1 GCA_030049955.1 Acidobacteriaceae bacterium | reverse complement strand
GGCATGGTTACCGGGGAATGACCCCGCGTAATCGTTCGCTCTTTCTTGAGCGGGGGCATGCCTATATCTATCTCGCCTACGGCATCTCATACATGCTGAATGTATCGAGCGATTTGCCCGGGATCGGATCCGGCGTCCTCATAAGGGCGCTTGAGCCGCTGGATGGCATTCAGATCATGCAGCGAAATCGCAGCATCGAGCGTGTGCGCGACCTGGCGCGCGGACCCGGAAGGCTCGCTCAAGCACTGCGGATTATTGATCGCCGGCTTGACGGGCTCGATCTGTGCCGGAAAGGTCCTCTGTGGCTGGCGCACGGTGATGAGGAACCCGGCGAAATCGGGCAGAGCATGAGGATCGGCATTACAAAGGATGCGCACCGGCTCTTGCGATTTTATCTTCGCAACAGTCCGTTCGTCAGTGGTCCAAAGTCGCTCAACGAATAATCAGAGCCTAGTTTGCCGCATGCCTCGTCCCCACTCCATAATGTACGGCTACGGAACCCGCGTCTTTATTGGTGATTCACGCCGAAAATAATTTCGTATAACATTTGTCGAAGATTTTGGGGCGAAAAGATGGAATCCAAGGCTTTTGTTATCAGTGAAATATTTGACGCTGTCTAACCTTTTGACAGCTTCTGTTGCTGTTTCATTTACCACGTCTTCGGCGAACGTGTTGTTTGTTTGCTTGGTGGATGTGCGACATCGTGCTGATTTGATACCGCTAGACTTGGATATCCTTCCGTCAAAAGACGCTCGATAAAGCGGGAGTAAACTGCTTTCTGTCACTGGCAGGCGAACAAAGGGAATAGGGAAGAGTGGCCGACCATCCAGATAACAATCCCTTTCGTAGAGCCTTGCGCGTTTATTGCTAGTAATCTGCGACGCCCGCATCAGATCTGTCGACCAATCTCCCAGTGGTGACCGAAGGGATCCACGACACGACCAACCCGCCAGCCATGGCCTTCCACAACCGCGTGGACCACTTCAGCGCCGGCAGCGCACGCCCGCGCAAATGAGGTATCCGGGGCGGGATCGGTGATAAGAACGCGGAAACTGGTTCCTTTGAGAGTCTCTGGACTGAAGTTTCCCTGCTCTGGAGATTCATCGCTCACCCAGAACTCCGAACTGCCGATGGAGAGCCGTGCTACGATTCCTTCCCGGCCCTCATGCCGATACGTCTCGACTGCACCAAATGCGTCCTTATAGAACTCAACGGCTTTGCGGCTGTCTCGAACAAACAGCCACGGAGCGGATGACCGCAGGATATCCGACATGCAGCAAGTGTAATCCGCCCGAACTGAAATCGCGACGGCCCGTTGGATCGGTGCCTTACAAAGCCGTCTTGTCGTTATTGACCGCTCCGGTCGAATGACCCCCTATGCAGTGACAGCATCCTTTGTGGTCATTGAAAACAGCTTCTTGCCATTGCGGACCTCTGCACGAATGTCGTGGAATAGGTCTTTGCCCTTCTCAATGGCAATTGCCTTGTTCCTTGTCTTTAGTGACTGTTGGATGTACCTCTTCTCTGTCGGCAAGTACATCCTGAACTGCCAATAATCGTCTCGATTGAAAATCAATGCTTCGTCAAAGATCGAGATTTCTCTTTTGTCATCAAAGTCTTTTTTCTTCAGCACTTACAGCTACCTTTCTGGGCACTACTGTCAGCAGTAGTGTCCCAACTGTCCAACTTTTTGTGAAAGTGCAGCAGGTAAGTGCTTTGTTTTCAATGCGCGTAGAAGATTTGTAAAAGAACTATATTATTGAAAACAAAAAGCATAGTTCTAAAAACCTACTCCCACTCGATGGTGCCGGGTGGCTTTGAGGTGATGTCATAGACGACGCGGTTGATGCCGCGGACTTCGTTGACGATGCGGTTGGAGATGCGCTTCATAAGTTCGTAGGGGAGTTGGGCCCAGTCGGCGGTCATGCCGTCTTCTGAGGTGACGGCGCGGATGGCGGCTGTGTAAGCGTAGGTGCGCTGATCGCCCATGACGCCAACGCTCATAACCGGCAGCAGGACGGCGAAACTTTGCCAGACCTTGTTGTAGAGACCGGCGGCTTTGATCTCGGCGACGACGATCTCGTCGGCTTCCTGCAGCAGCGCCACGCGCTCGGGTGTGACTTCGCCGAGGATGCGCACGGCGAGGCCGGGACCGGGGAATGGCTGGCGGCTGAGCAGCTCTTCCGGCATGCCCATGTCGCGGCCGATGCGGCGGACTTCATCTTTGAAGAGGTCGCGCAGCGGTTCTATGAGTTTCAATTTCATGCGCTCGGGCAGGCCGCCGACGTTGTGATGGCTCTTGATGGTCTGGCTGGGGCCTTTGACGCTCGAGGATTCGATGACATCGGGGTAGAGCGTGCCCTGCACCAGCCAGTCGACTCCACCGCTTTGCTCGGCGATGCGATGTGCCTCGTCGTCGAATACGGCGATGAACTCCTGGCCGATGCGCTTGCGCTTGAGCTCGGGATCAGTGACGCCGGCGAGCTTTTCGAGGAAGCGCGCGGTGGCGTTGACGGCGACGATGTTGAGGCCGAGTTTGTCGCGCAGATTCTTTTGAACGCTTTGGAACTCGTTTTTGCGCAGCACGCCGTTGTTGACGAAGATGCAGGTGAGCTGACTGCCGATCGCCTTGTGCACCAGCATGGCTGCAACTGAAGAGTCGACGCCACCGGAAAGGCCGCAGATGACGTGGCCTTCGCCGACTTTTTCGCGGATGGAGGCGACGGTGGATTCGATGAAGTGAGCTGGCGTCCAGTCGCCGCGCGCGCCGCAGAGGGTGAGGAAGTTGCGCAGGAGTTGCGAGCCGAGTGGCGTGTGATGCACCTCGGGATGAAACTGCACGGCCCAGATGCGGCGCTCCGGGTTCTCGATGCCGGCCAAGGCGTTCGAAGAAACGGCAATGCGGCGGAAGCCGGAGGGAAGCTCGAGGGCTTCGTCTCCGTGGCTCATCCACACTTGGAGGGTTTTGGGCAGCTCGGCGAAGATGGGCGAGGCAGCGTGCTCGATGACGACATCGGCGTGGCCGTACTCGCGCAACGGCGCGGAGCGGACTTTGCCGCCGAGATGGTGGACGATGAACTGGAGACCGTAGCAGATGCCGAGGACGGGTATGCCGAGCTCGAGGACGCGGGGATCAGCGGGCGGAGCGTCGGCGTCATAAACCGACGACGGTCCGCCGGAGAGAATGATGCCGATGGGCCGGTAGTTTTGGATTTCCGAGAGCGCGGCCGTGCAGGGCACGACGACAGAGAAGACGTTCTGCTCGCGGATGCGGCGCGCGATGAGCTGCGTGTACTGCGACCCGAAGTCGAGGATGACGATTGTCTGGGTGTCCACGTTTTAGTGTTGCAGGGCGCGGGGAGGGATGTAAAGATCGGTGTTGAAGAGCGCATCCGGTCTCGTTTGCAAGCAGGATTGCGGACCTGAAAAAGTTGAATCAGCCAGTGTGCAAAGCGCGTCTGGTTTGGGGAGGGGTAAACAATTGGACTCTCTTTTTCACATTGTCATCGTAATTTCTGTGGGGCTCATGATCGGAGCCGAGTTGGCGGTTGCGGCGTTTATCGATCCGATTTTGTGGAAGCTCGAAGAGCCGTCGCGTGCGCGCGCTGTTGGCTACTTTGCCGGAAGACTCGGTAAGGCAATGCCGTTCTGGTATGTTCTCAATTTTCTGCTGCTGATCGCGGAGGCGTTTCTGCTGCGTGGCCATGTTGGAGCGAGGCTGATTGTTGCGGCCGTGGCGATCTGGGCTGTGGTGATTGTTCTGACTCTGATGTTTCTGGTCCCAATCAACAACCGGCTGGCGCGCGGCACGATTTCAAATCTTGACAAGGCGCATGGCGAGCACAAACGCTGGGACGCGATGCACCGGGCACGCGTAGTTGCGCTGGTAGCGGCGATGGCGCTGTTTCTGCTCGCGAGCCGTTAAGCGACGCGCGGAGGCAAAAAGCTATGGAAGCCGCGCGGCTTCGGCTTCGGGGTTCCAATGGTCGCTGCCGGCAAGGAATACGCGCGGTTTGTACTGAGCGGCCTGTCTGGCTGTGAGCTGGTGTGACCACGGGGCGCGTGCGGTGGGGTTGGCGCCGGAGCCGGTGGAGTGGAACTCGGCGTAATAAGCCTGTGGCTCGCTGGAGGCTTTGCCCCACTTGCTCCAGCCTTCGGGGATGATGTTGGCGGGCAGTTCTGTGTTGATGTAGACGACGCGGGAGAATGGACGCCATGGGCGGCCGAGGCTGACGGTCTGGTGTGGCGCGGCGGGATCGATGCCGCTGGTCACTCGGCTGTTGAGGATGACGTAGCCGGTGGACTGATCGGGCGCGGTGCGGGACTGCGCGGTCAGGTAGCCAGGGCCGTTGGCGTGAATCTCGTCACGGTCGAAGACGGCGGCGGCGTTGCCGAAGATGAAGTCGACGCCGCCCTCAATATAGGAGTCGACGTAGTACTGGCGGCCGTAGTCAGCAAAGAGCGTGTCCTGGTGGCCGAGAAAACGGCAGTGCTTGAAGATCGCGCGATCGGCGCGGACAGCGGCAGCGACGGCCTGGCCGGTGTTGCCGGCGGTGTTCTCGAAGGTAAGGTTGTCGGCCTCGAAACCGTCGCCGTTGATTTCGACAGTTTCGGTGAAAAATGTGCCGCCGGCCTGCTTGGCGTTCAGGCTGTTGGTGATGACGACGTCGGAGGGCGATTTGCCCATACCGATGAGAGTGATGTTGGGATGGTTCTGGGTGATGATGACGCGCTCGTGATACGTGCCGGGGGCGATCTCGATATAGACGCGGCCACCTTTGGAAGGCCATGGATGGTGGTCCAGGGCCATCTGGATGGTGGGAAATTCAGTGGGGCTCTCGGCACCGGTCTTCACATCGGACGAGACGCGGACATGAACATCTTGCGCGTACGAGAGTGATGCGAGGAAGAATGCAGCTAAGACCAGTTGGGAACGCATGGAACTATTGTCGCGCGGCGGGGCGAGTTGAGTGCTGGCGGTTCACACCCTAAAGGCAAGAAGCGCCTTTAGGATCGGGCATCCGCCGTCCTAAGGATGGTACCTTGCGTCCCAGCATGATTTAGATGACCCGGCGTGATACGCTTTTGCTCATAAAAGCCTGCCCTCATGGGCTGGCTTTCGTATGTCCCAGCCGCCTCCTCGGCGCTTCGACGCCGATGGCCCAACCGGTTGACGCTGTTCCCAAAGGAAAAATCCGATGCAGCGATTTCGTTTCTCTCCCGTTTTCGCAATTGTGATGATTGTGATGGCCACGGCCTGCCTGGCGCAGGCACCACAGGGCGGCCAGCAGCCTGAGCCACCGGTTTCACAGAACGTGACGGCGCGGCCCACGTCGCCGCCGGAGGTCAAGAGCTTCGACGCTGCGGCGATCGACAAGAGCGTCGATCCTTGCGTGGATTTCTACCAGTACGCATGCGGGAATTGGCTCAAAGAGAATCCGGTGCCGAACGACCAGGTGCGTTGGGTGCGCTCCTTCTCGTTGCTTCAGCAACGCAATCAATATCTATTGTGGAAGGACCTGGAGGCAGCGGCGAACCATCCGAAAGATGCGCTGCAGAAGCAGTACGGGGATTTCTATGCGTCGTGTATGGACACAGCGACGATCGACAAGCTGGGGTTCGATCCGATTCGGCCGTCGTGGCAGAAGATCGGTGCCATGACCGACATTCATCAGCTTGCCGCGCTGATGGCTGACCTTGAGAATAACGGCGTGCCGGACGGTTTCTTCGACTTCGGCGTGACACAGGACGAGAAGGACTCGTCGAAGCAGATCGCTGAGATCGACCAGGGCGGCATTTCGCTGCCGGACCGGGATTATTACCTGGTCGATAATCCGCATTTCGCCCAGATCCGCGCCGAATATGTGGAGCACATGAAAAAGATGTTCGCGCTGGCGGGCGATACGCCGGAGCAGGCGGCTAAAGAGGCCGATGCGGTGATGCGGATCGAGACGGCGATGGCGAAATCGTTCTTGAGCCGCACGGAATTGCGCGATCCGGAGAAGGTGTACCACATCCACACCGTTGCCGACTTTCAGAAGTTGGCGCCGAATTTCGACTTCAAAGCGTACTTCGGCTCCATCGGCATCCGCGAATTTGAAACGCTGAACGTGGCCACACCACAGTACTTCACGGCGCTGAACGGGATGCTTGAAAGCGAGCCACTGGATGCGTGGAAGAGCTATCTGCGCTGGCAGTCGCTGCACGGGCGGGCTTCGCAGCTATCGAAGCCATTTTTTGACGAGGACTTCCGATTCTTCCACCAGACGCTGGCTGGACAGAAGGAGCCAATGCCGCGCTGGCGGCAGTGCACTATGACTACGGACCGAGCGCTGGGCGAGGCAGTGGGCCAGGATTGGGTGAAGGAGAATTTCCCACCTTCTTCCAAAGAAAGCATGGAGAAGCTGATTGCAAATCTTGAGACGGCGCTCGGCCAGGACATCCAGGGACTGCCGTGGATGAGCGAGGAGACCAGGAAGCAGGCCCAACAGAAACTGGATGTGATCCGGCAAAACATTGGCTACCCGCAGAAGTGGCGGGACTACTCGAGCGTAAAGGTGGTGCGCGACAGGTTTGTGCACAACATGCAGCAGGCGGCCGTCTACGAACGGGATTACAACTTCAACAAGCTGGATAAGCCGGTGGACGAGAAGGAGTGGGGCATGACGCCGCCAACCGTGAATGCCTACTACCGCGACAGCTTCAACGACATCAACTTCCCTGCCGGCATTCTGCAGCCGCCGTTTTTCGATCCCAATGCCGACGCGGCGGTGAACTATGGCGGCATCGGGGTGGTCATCGGGCACGAGATGACGCATGGGTTCGACGACCAGGGCTCGCAGTTCGATGCCAAGGGAAACCTGCGGGAGTGGTGGACGCCGTCTGACGAGCAGGCATTCAAGCAGCGGACCGAGTGCGTGGCCGATGAGTACAGCGGGTTTGAGGCGGCCCCTGCGCACGACAACGCGCCGGCAGTGAACCTGAACGGTCACCTGACGCTGGGCGAAAACACAGCGGACAACGGCGGGCTGCGCATCGCCTATATGGCGCTGCTCGAAGCACTCAAAGACGAGGGCAAATCAATCGACGAAAAAATTGATGGCTACACCTCGGCGCAGAGATACTTCATCGGGTTTGCACAAGTGTGGTGCCAGAACACGCGCGAGGCGGCGGCGCGGCAGGCGGCACTGGTCGATCCGCACTCGCCGGGCAAGTGGCGCGTAAACGGCACCGTGCAGAACTTCGAGGACTTCGGCAAGGCCTTCCACTGCACGAGGGGGCAGCCGATGTATCCGGAGAAATCATGCCGGGTGTGGTAAAGGCAGGGAACAGGAATCAGAAAACAGGGAGACGGCCCGCGGCGGGTTGAGGAAGACTCCCTACCGATGGCGGCCGAAATCCGGCTGGAAGCCGGAGGAAAAGGCGGGATTGCGGCCCTGGCGGAGCTCTGCTAGGCACAAACTGGCTCGGCCTTTTACAATTGTGAGGGACCCGTCCCAACCCAGCTCTGCTCGGGAACGATCAAACCTGGAGGCACATGCCCGGCCAGGATGAAGGAATCGCATGAAGTTCACGAAATTCGGCAAGGCATTACTTACTGGCGCGCTTTCAGCGGGCGTCATTTTGGGCGTTTCGTCTTGCGTTGAAAGTTATACTGTCGGCTATTTGTACGTAACAGGCACACTGACCGCCCAGCCCAGCGGCAACGGAATTATCAGCGGATTCAAGATCGACCACAATACGGGCCAGCTGACGATGATCAACACGCTGCCGGTCTCCTCAGGCGGCGCTAATCCCGTGCGCGCAGTGCTGACCAACGGAAGCCGGTTCGTGTACGTGCTGAACCGCGGCGTGAATGCGGCCGGCAATGGGGACTGCACGACTGCCGATCCGTGCCAAGGCTCGAACATCACGCAGTTTTTGGTGGGCGGCAACGGCTCACTCACCTTCCAGCAGACCTTCTACTCGCAGGGCACGAATCCCTTCCGGATGGTGGTGGACTCGACGGGGAATTATCTGCTGGTGCTGGATCACGACGCGCCGTCGAGTTCGGCCTGCCAGTTGGCGCTTGGCTCGAGCGCGACCACTTGCGCCGACGTGACGGTCTTCCAGATCAACCAGACGACCGGACGCCTTTCGCTGGTGGAGAACGCTCAGGTGACGGCTGCCGGCGGCGCGGCGCTTACATACTTCCCTGTGCCACCGAATCCGGTGGATTTCGTGCTGTCGGGCGGCTTCCTGCTGACGCTCACGTCCAGCAGCGCACAGACCTCGTTCCCGTACACGGGCGGCTCGCAGGTATTTCCCTACGCATACTCGAGCACCTCGGGCCAGTTGACGCTGAGCCAGAACACCTCGCAGCAGCTGGGCATTAGCGAGGGCAACGCTATCGTGAACGCGGCGAGCGTGATCTACGTGCTGGATAACGAGCCGATCTCATTCACATCGAATGGCGAGCCGGCAACGGCTCCCAGCCAGATTCTGCCGTTCACACTGGGCTCCAGCGGCGCGCTGCAGGCGCAGACGGGCGGCATCGTTCCTGGCGATCCCACGCTCGCAAACCCGATCTATCTGATCGTTGAGTCGAAGGGCAAATTCGTCTACGTGGCGAACCAGGGAAGCAATATCACTGGGCCGAATCCGCAAAGCGGAATTGCCGGCTATTTCCTGACCAACAGCCCATCGTTCCAGCTCACATTCATCGCAGGCGAGCCGTTCGGGTCAGGGTCCGGTCCGCAGTGCCTTGTGGAAGATCCATCGAACCAATTCATCTACACAGCCAACCAGTACGACTCGTCGGTGACGGGACGCGTGGTAGACCCGAACTCCGGTGTGCTGAACGACTTGCGCGTGGCCAGCAGCTACGCACTGCAGGGACCGGCATCGTGGTGCCTGGTGGATGGACGCACCAACTAATGCCTTGTCCGTCTCCCGGAACGTCGGTCGATCCGCAATGCGACCGGCTGCCGCTTCGGGAGCGCGGATGCATTGAGATGCGAGGCGCGAATTGTGAGCACCTCGATATAAGAGAAAACAGCCGTTTTGTGAGGACCCGGCACCGGGCCGCCAGCGAAAGATGCGCATGAAGTTCAACAAATCGAGCCAGCTTGTGCTGGTCTCCGCAGCCAGCCTACTGGCAGCCACCCTGGTCACCGCCTGCTCTCAACTGACGGAAACTCTCACCGTGGATTTTGTGTATGTTGTCAGCAGCAAGGCGGCAGGAGCGAATAACTACGGCAACATTGACGTCTTTGAGATCAACTCCGAGTCAGGCGCCATGCGCCAGATTCCATCATCGCCATTCCCCTCGGGTGGGCGCAATCCTGTGGCTGAAGTGGTTTCGACCGACTACGGAAGCCTATTCGTGGCAAACCAGTACGACAATACGATCACGCAGTTCACAATCGGTTCGGATGGAAAGCTGTATCCGTTCACAACGGTGAATACGCCGGGGATTTACCCGGTGGCGATGGCCATCAACAAGTCGAACCTGTTTGTGGCGGATACCTTTGAGCCGCTGTCGACCTGTTCGACTTCGACACCGTGCCCAGGCTCGATCGGGGTGTTTCCGCTGACGGCGGCGACCAGTACGGCGCCGGTAACGATGGGCTCCCCGGCCGTGAATGCGAGCGTGAACGGCACTTACTGGCCGCTGGCGCTGACTGGCGCGCAAGCCAGCGATGTGATCGTTCCCACGGGAGTGACCGCGGTGACGCCGAGCGTAAGCGGGGCGACGGGCGGGACGTTTGTTTTTGTTTCCGGCTATGACTCCTCGGTGTCGCCCAGTGTTGGCTATGTCTTCGGGTTCTCGGTGGGCTCCAATGGCGTGCTGACGCCGTTGAGCGGCGGAATCGGCGGCAGCAACGCCTTCTTGGCCGGCGTCCAGCCATCGGCAATCGCCGCCGATCCGACAGGATCCTACGTTTACGTGACGGACTACGCGAAGGCCGAAGTGCTGGGATTTGCGGTGACGACGAGCGGTGCCTCTGCCGGCAACCTAACGGCGCTGACCAGCGGCAACGGCGGCAGCAATGCATTCTCGGCAGGCAACCAGCCCACCGCCATCGTCTTCAATCCCTCTTATCCTTTCGCGTACGTTACCAACTCGCTTGATTCGACGGTGATGGCGTACTCGGTAAGCGGTGGAAAGCTTACAACGATCGCGGAATACGCCACGGGAATTCAACCGGTGGCAATGGGAATCGACCCTTCGACAAATCGCTTTCTTTACACCGTGAATTTTCTGGGCAACAACGTCTCCGGTTTCGCGTTAAGCCCGGCAGACGGAACGCTTCTTATTTCGCAAGGCTCTCCCTTTGCAGCGAGCGCGCAGCCAGTGGCGGTGGCGGCCATTCCGCACAACGGCACCGGCGGCGGCGTGCAGCCGCAGTAACTCACGCCTGCTCCGCGATAGCGTGAGCCGGTAGTCAACCCCCATAGGCGCTTTTACAATGGCTATGGGCAAACTTAACCAGTTTTATCCGGGGCATGTGCACTTGTGGCCCGCAATGAAGGAAGCGCATGAAGTTCAGTAAAGTAAGCCAGCTTGGTCTGGTATCAACGCTCGGCCTGCTGGTGGCCACATTGCTTTCCGGCTGCATGATCGTGACGATCGATTATGTGTATGTGGCCTGCTCGTCGGGATCGGGCGCGGGCAGCGCCGGACAGATCCAGGTTTTTGCCGCCGACGCCGAGTCCGGCGCGCTCCGCATGGTGGATACGACAGTGCCGTCGGGCGGTACGCAGCCCGTCGCGCTGGCCACGACCGCCGATTACGAGAACCTGTACGCGGCTAACGCCGGCAACAATTCCCTGGTTCATTTCGCCATTGCCGGGGACGGCTCGCTCACGCAAAAGGATTCGGTGACGCTGCCCTTCACTCCGACTTCGGTAGCGGTAAACCTGGCCGGAACCTACCTGTACGTGGTTGGTGGAAACAATCCCGGCCAGCTGGCCGTTTATTCGCTGTCGTCGGGAACCATCGGTTCCCTGTCGGCTACCGAGACACTCGCCGTTCCCGGCTTCACAACCGATCTAATTGCGGCGACGGGCGTGACGGTGCTGAACAACGGCACCGGTGTGTTCGTTGCGGCGTATGACCAGTCGGCCTACAATCCCGGCGGCTCGGTGACGAGCAGCGCCAATCCGGGATGGGTCTTTGGATATGCCGTGGGCTCAAACGGTGCGCTGACGCCGACCAATGGCAGCCCTTACCAGGCGGGCGTAAAGCCGAGCGCGCTGACAGCCGACCCGACCAACCGCTTTCTTTATGCGACCGACTTCGCCTCGAACCAGCTGATCGGCTATACGATCGAAAGCGGGAACACTCTGGAGTTCATGGTGGCTGGGCCGTTCAAGACCGGAAACGAGCCGAGCTCACTGGCCATCGACCCGCGCGGAATCTATATCTACGTCGCCAATTCGTTGTCTTCAACGCTGTCGGCCTACAGCATCTCGGCGCCCACGGGAACGCCGTCCACAGTAATTGCCGCCACAGGATCGGCGAACAATCAAACCGATTCCCAGCCGGTGTCGCTGATCATCGATCCATCGCTCGGCCGGTACGTGTATACGGCGAATTATCTGGGCAACTCGATCTCAGGATTCCGGCTAAACCCGAACACGGGCGCACTGACCACGACGCTGGCCACGCCCTATCCGACGGGAGCAAACCCGACGGCTCTGGTGGCGATCCCGCACGGCAACCACGCGGTGCAAGAGGTTACTCCGTAACGGCGTGAAAAACTAACCACAAAAAGCCCAGCCTTGCGGCTGGGCTTTTTGCTGCCATCAGACACGGCCAAGCGAACCGCGAGAAGTTTTTCGCGCAGCTAGCAACCAGCGCAGGGCAGGAGCGGCTACACTCAAAAGCGATGGAGCCGCACGCTACAACCCGTGTGAGCCTGACGGCGCTGCTGGGCACGCCGGTAACGGATGTGCAGGGACAGTTGCGCGGCCGGCTCAAGGACATTGCCGTGACCACCGGACCGGATGGCGGCCGGGTAGCCGGGCTGGTGCTAAAGACGCGCGAGGGGCTGGCCATTGTGCCTTCGCAGGAAGTGATGGAGACGCCGGCCGGGACCCTCGAGCTGCGCTCGCCGGCGGTGCTGACGCCGCTTAGAGAGGACGGCAGCTATCTTTACCTGCAGCAGGACCTGGTCGACCGGCAGATCATCGACATTCACGGACGCAAGGTGGTGCGCGTAAACGACGTGGATCTCGAGTGGCTGGGACAGGGCGCAGCGCACCTGCTGCGCGTAGCCGAGGTCGAGGTTGGGTTGCGCGGGGCGTTTCGCCGGATCTTCAAAGGCGTGCTGCCGCGGGCGCGGTTGGAAGCGGTCTCGCGGAGGCTCTCCGCGAAGGCGATTCCCTGGCAGTTTGTGGACGTGATCGAGCCCGACCCCGCGCGACGCGTAAAACTGCGCATCGAGCACGAGCGGCTCGCCGAGATTCACCCCTCGGAACTGGCGGACATTCTGGAAGACCTGGCGCCGGCCGAGCGCGAGGCGATCTTCACTTCGCTCGACGAGGAAATGGCCGCCGAGACGCTCGAAGAGGTCGATCCCAAGCTGCAGAAATCGCTGCTCCAGAAGCTTGACGAGGAGCGCATCGCCGACATCGTGGAAGAGATGGACCCGGGCGCGGCGGCCGATTTGTTGGCCGAACTGCCCGAAGACCAGTCCGACGCCATCCTTGAGGAAATGGATCCAGAGGAGCGCCAGGAGGTCGAGGAGCTGCTGGAGTTCGACGAGAACTCGGCGGCCGGAGTGATGACTACCGTGTTTGTTCAGGTGGGCGCCGAGGCGACCGTAGGCCAGGCAGTGCAGGCGCTGCGCACCTTCGACGGCGACCCGGAGAGCATCACAGAGGTCTACCTGCTGGACGAAAAGCACGTATTGTGCGGGGCGGTGCCGCTGGCGCGCCTGGTAATGGCACAGCCGGAGACCAAGCTGAGAGTGCTGGCTGAGCCGCGCGTTCTCTCCTGCCCGGTGAAGACGAATCAAAACGAAGTAGCCGAGATCTTC
The DNA here is from genome assembly GCA_030049955.1 of Acidobacteriaceae bacterium. The sequence goes on along the minus strand of JASIJX010000227.1, from coordinate 1,945 downwards.
GACAAATACAACCTGCACGCGCTGCCGGTCGTGGATGCACAGGGCCGGATGGTAGGCGCAGTGCAGGCCGAGAAAGTGATCAGCTTTTTGCGGGAGAAGCTGTAGCTGCAGCGGATCAGATGAAAGCCGGCCTGCTGCGCGGCACGCTGAATTTTGCGTGCCGGTTCAGCAACCGGCGCTAGCTGGATGCGCCTGGCATCGGCGCTGCGCCACTGGGGCCGCCCACGGCAAAGACTTTCGGCACGCGATCGTCTGCGGCGGGCAGCGGCGGAAACGCGACGTGCGGCTCGGTCTGGTACCAGAATGCAGTTGAATAGAAGCTGTCGGAGCGGTTATTGGCCGTGCCATGCTCGATGGTGACACGGATCGACTTCTCGAAAGCGATGGGGCTCTCGAGGTGCCAGCGATAGAGGCAGTAACGGCCGCCGATTCGCTCCGGATCGATGATGGAAGGCGCGCCCTGGTACAGATTGGCAAAGGGTTGGCCGCCGAAGTCCCAGGCGCCGTTGTAGTAGTCCTCCGTGCCGGTGCCGTTGAGGGTGGGCAGCGCATCGCCGTCGATGAAGATCATGTCGTCTCCTTCGCCGAACCAGCCGTTTTCGTTCTGCACGACTGCCTGCATCACGCCGAGGAAGTGGCCGCGGCCTTCCGCTTCGAGGAACACATAATTATCGCGGCCGTCGAGATTCTTTCCATTGCTTTCGACAGCCCGGCAGGGAGCGGCCTGGCGGTATTGCGCGTGAAAGCGTCCCAAATCGCCGGGCAGTGCGGACAGCGAGACGTAGTCGACGGCGTAGTAGAGGCTGCGCACCGGGGCAGTGCCCTCGTTGGAGACAGTTATGCGGGCTGCGCTCGCGAACGGCATGGTGAAGTACGCGTTCAGGGCCTTGATAGGCGCAACCACGGTGAGCGCCGACTGATACACGAAGTACTCGCCCAGACCGAGGCCGAAGAAGTCGCCAATGGGGACTTCGACCGAGGGCGACGACTCGCCGTCCCACCAGGCGCGCAGGACCAGGTTCTTGAGGTGCATCGGATCGGGTGAATTGATGGTGAACCAGATGTGCGTGACCACGCCGGCGCCGTTGGTGTCGAGGATCGTGGCCGACGCGCCCTGCGCTACGGTCACCCAGTCGGCGTTGCCGCCCGTGCGGTCCCAGCTTGAGGAGCGGCGGTTCTTGTACCTGCGCAGGCGGGAGAGCGCGAAGAGTTCTTCAGGCGCGGCAGCTTCGACCGGTGGCGCGGCCTGGGCCGGCGTAGCACCCATGCCGAGGAACGCTGCGGCAGGAAGCGACGAGGCAATGGTGCCCAGTAGCCGGCGACGCGAACCAAAACTGGTATCGACAGGATGCATTGGAAGATTCCTCCGAAAGATGAAAAGGACGAAAGGGTATTTTAATCGGGCCGGGAGAGCATCATTTAGAGCAGAAATTTTCGCGGTCGCAGGGTTTTCACCACGGCCTCAGCCTGTTATGGTCAGGGAGGATCGTTTTCCCTCCCGGAAAAACTTCCCCGCACAATGAACCCACCCTAGAACTGCGCAGGAATCGTGACCCATGTGGAAGCGCTGGCGAATCCGGATACTGCTGTTTCTGGCCGTGCTTGGCCCCGGATTTATCACGGCCAATGTCGACAACGATTCCGGCGGCATCTTTACCTACTCGCAGGCCGGCGCGCAGTACGGCTACTCGCTCCTTTGGACCATGATTCCCATCACGATCGCGCTGATCGTGGTGCAGGAGATGTGTTCCCGCATGGGCGTGGTCACCGGCAAGGGCCTAAGCGACCTGATCCGCGAGGAGTTCGGGCTGCGGCTCACCTTCATCCTGATGGTGCTGCTGGTGGTGGTGAACTACACGAACGTGGTGACGGAGTTTATCGGCATCGCCGGCTCCATGCACCTGTTTCACATGGCCAAGTACATCTCCGTGCCCATCTGCGCAGT
>JASIJX010000226.1 GCA_030049955.1 Acidobacteriaceae bacterium | reverse complement strand
GGCACGATCAGGACATCGGGATGCGTCTGAACGAGGATGCGCGTCTCGCGCTTGTCGGTTTCGCGCAGGTCTTCGCGCGCGGCGACGGCTGCCTCCACGCGTTCTTCCAGGTTCGCCGCCTCTGCGATGCGCGTGCAATTGGAGCACGTGCCGCAGAAGTCCGGCAGACCGTCGGTTTCAGTGGGATTCAGGCAATTGACCGTTTGTGCCAGCATTAGAGCCAGCTTGTACTTGCCAGCGCCGCGGGGCCCGGCCAGGATGAGTGAATGAGGAAACCGCCCGGCGCGGATGGTTTCGCGCAGGTGCGTGACGGCGCCGGTGTTGCCCAGAAATTCCTGAAAGCCCACGAATTGAGGATAGAGCATTGCGGCTGCGGCCGGAGCCGGACTGGAGGCGCGAAATGCTGAAAAAACCGGGCCGCGGGTAGAATAAAAGAGGAGGATCTCTCCTAAATTGCGCCGAGTGTACATGGACGCGAACGCTACCACGCCTCTTGCCGCGGAGGTGATGGAGGCAATGCGTCCTTATTGGATGGAGCAATTTGGGAACGCATCCTCGATCCATCGAGATGGCCAGCAGGCGCGGACGGCCGTGGATCGGGCACGGGAGACGCTGGCCGCGTTCTTCCATTGCCACGATTCGGAGGTGGTCTTCAACTCCGGCGGCACGGAGGGCGACAATACGGCGATTTTTGGCTTGCTGCGGCCGGGCGATCACTTCATCACCACCTCGATTGAGCACTCGGCAGTGCTGCGGGCGTCCGAGCGGGTGGCCGATCGCGGCGTTGCTGTGACGTTCGTGGCTCCGTTGTCGAATGGGCTGATTAAGCCGGAGGCGATTCGCGCCGCTCTGACGCCGCGGACAAGGTTGATCAGCGTAATGCTGGCGAACAACGAAACCGGAGTGCTTCAGCCTGTGGAGGAGATTGGCAAAATAGCCGCGGAGGTGGGAGCGTACTTTCACATTGACGCCGTGCAGGGCGCGGGCAAGGTGCCGCTGGATGTGCGCCGGTTCGGCTGTCATCTGCTGTCGATCAGCGCGCACAAGATTTACGGGCCCAAGGGCGTGGGCGCCATGTACATTCGCCGCAAGACACCGATTGAAGCGCTGATAGTGGGCGGAAGCCACGAGCGGCGTCAGCGCGCCGGCACGGAAAATGTTCCCGGCATCGTCGGGCTGGGCAGGGCAGTGGAGTTGGCAATGGAGAGCCTTGCCGATGGGGCCGCCGTCGGGAGTATCGCCCGGATTGCCGCGCTGCGCGACCGTCTGGAGGCGGGAATCCTCGCGACTACCGGAACGCGGGTAAACGGCGCAGGCGCGCCACGCACGGCGAACACGACCAACATCCATTTCGACCAGGTAGAGGGCGAGTCGCTGGTGATCGCGCTCGATCTGAAGGGCGTTGCGGTGAGCGGCGGATCGGCGTGCCACTCTGGCTCTACGGAGCCGAGCCACGTGCTCATGGCGATGGGTCTCGATAAGAACTCTGCGCGAGCGAGCCTGCGGTTCAGCCTGCTGCGCACGGCAACTGAGGCCGATGTGGATTACGCGCTGCAGGTTGTTCCCGAAGCCGTGGAGCATCTGCGGGCGCTGGCGCCGGCGTGAAGAACAGCAAGAAGCTGACAGTCTACAGCGGACAGTTTTGTGGCTGCCTGCTGTTAGCTGAGAACTGAGAAATGTGAACTGTGAATTCTGATACCACCATCGCCGTCGCCATGTCCGGAGGGGTTGATTCCTCTACGGTGGCGGCTATCCTTGCCCGCGGCGCGGACGGCTCCGGTGAGCCGCACAATGTCGTGGGACTTACGCTGCAGCTCTGGGACCAGACGCGGTTGGCGGGCAAGCACGGCATTCCCGATGCGCCCAAGGCCGGCCGCTGCTGTTCGATCGATGACGTCTACGACGCGCGCCGCGTCGCCGAGCACCTGGGGATTCCGTATTACGTCGTCAACCAGGAGGAGCGGTTCGAGCGCGATGTGGTGCGGCCGTTCGTGAGCGAGTATCTGGCCGGACGTACGCCGATTCCTTGCTCGCTGTGCAACGACCACATCAAGTTCGACCAGTTGCTCAAGACGGCGCGGTCGATAGGTGCAGCGCGGATTGCGACCGGCCACTACGCGGTGAATGAGTATGACCCTGCGCGAAAGCGCTGGATTCTGAAGCGGCCGGCGGACCTGGCCAAGGACCAGACGTATTTCCTTTTCGGGCTGACGCAGGAGCAGCTTGCGCACACGCTCTTCCCGCTGGGGCACATGACAAAGCCCCAAGTGCGCGAAGTGGCTCGGCAGCGCGGGCTGCGGCTGGCCGAGAAGCCTGATTCACAGGAGATCTGCTTCATTCCCGGCGGAGACTACAAGCAGTTCATCGCGGCGTATCTTGAGGAGCAGGGCGAGCAGGCGCCGGAGACGGCAGGGGAAATGGTGGCTTCGAACGGCGAGGTGATCGGCCGTCACGACGGCATCTTCAACTTCACCGTGGGCCAGCGCAAGGGGCTGAAAGTGGCTTCGCCCTCGCCGCTCTACGTGATTAATATCGATCCGGCGAC
>JASIJX010000225.1 GCA_030049955.1 Acidobacteriaceae bacterium | reverse complement strand
TTATGACAATCGGTGGGACCTCTCGCTGGGCTTAGCCTACGATCACATGAAGGCCGGACCGACGCTGTTGCAGGGCTCAAACCTGGGCGGGCTCGATATGGATGGTTCCTACTGGCTGAGCCGGCATTGGGGCATTGAGGGATCGGGCCGGGGCTATATGGGCACCAGCGGCGCCGGGACGAACCACCTTCCCGATGGCGGTACTCTTAAAGGCCCAACGGTGAAGCAGTATTTCTTTGTGGCCGGTCCAGAGTGGCTGGGGCCGCACAATAAACACGGCGCCATCCTGGCGCACGTGATGCTCGGCGGCGTGTATGGAAACTTTCAAAAGGATCTGCTGGGCATAGCACCCGGCTGGTTCGATTTTTATTACAACCAGGTCGCGCCGGCAGTGATCGCAGGCGGGCACTTCGATTTGAACCGCTCGGAGCACTGGGTCTTTCGCGTGACGCCCGATGCGGTGGTCACCCACTACACCTTCACTAATCCATACGCGAACCCTGTGATTTCCTACAAGCAGTACGACGTAAACTTTGCCATCTCCGTAGGCGTGGAGTACAAGTTCACGAGCATCAAGCGCTCGTCCAAAAAGGCGAATTGGGTTTCCGGATGGTAGAGCGATAGTGGAATTGGCGATGCTCGCGTGGACTCGGCCCAGATTCGAGCCGATTCTACGCACCGATTGTGCAAGCAGAGTTTTTAGTAAATTTTTCCTCCCCGATCCGGTGTCAGACGCAGTTCGCGTTTCAGCCCATATGGCTTTTCGGCCTTGATGCACCCATGGCTTTGGTAAGCATGTAGCGCATCAAAGTGTTTGCGGACGGCCCGCCGGGCCGGGCGGATGCGGATGCTTTCTTCAAGATTTCTTCATGGGCCGCACTGACAAGTGCCTTGCTTTCTGTGATATTCTCCTGCGTTCGGCAGGTTCTTTTCGGTGGAGGGCGGCCCGCGAGAATGCTTTCCGAATAGTGATATTGCTTCAAGAACCCATCCCGACCGGAGCCGTATGGATATGAGAGATACGTTAGGCGTCTTACTCGCAGGCGGAGCAGGTGAACGGTTGTTTCCCCTAACGCGGGACCGGGCCAAGCCGGCAGTTCCCTTTGGCGGACATTACCGCATTATCGACATCACGCTTTCGAACTGTATCAATTCGGGCCTGCGGCGCGTGTACATTCTCACACAGTACAAGGCACTGAGCCTGAACCGGCATATCCGCGAAGGCTGGACGGGGATTGTGGCGCAGGAACTGGGCGAGTTCTTCGAACTGATGCCGCCCATGCAGCGCACCGGCGCCAACTGGTACATGGGCACGGCCGACGCCGTCTACCAGAATATTTATTCGATCGGCAGCGAGCAGCCCAGGCACGTGATCATCCTCTCGGGCGACCACATCTACAAGATGGACTACAGCCGCATGCTGGCCCATCACAAGGAAACCAAAGCCGATGTGACGCTGGCCACGCTGCCCATCCCGCCCGACGAGGTCTCGCGCTTCGGCGTCGTAGAAGTCGGCCACACCGGCGAGATTCTCGGCTTCCAGGAAAAGCCGCAGTCCACCAGCTTCCGCTCGCCATTCAATCCCAACACGGTCGATGCCTCCATGGGCATCTACATCTTCAATACCGAAACACTCCTTAAGGCGCTCATCGCCGACGCCGACGATCCGGATTCCAAGCACGACTTCGGCCACAACATCCTGCCTGCCATGCTGGGCAAGAAGAAGATGATCGCCTACAGCTTCGTGGACGAGAACAAGAAAGAGGCGCTCTACTGGCGCGACGTTGGCACGCTCGACGCCTACTACGAAGCCAACATGGACCTCTGCTCGGTCTCGCCCATCTTCAACCTCTACGACAAGGAATGGCCCATGCGCACCCGCGTGCGCCAGTACCCGCCGGCCAAATTCGTCTTCGGCGAGCCCGGCCGCTCCGGCATGGCCGTCAACTCCATCATCACCGCCGGCGTCATCATCTCCGGCGGCATCGTGTCGAACTCTATCCTCTCGCAGGACGTGCGCGTCAATTCATACACTGAGATCGACCAGAGCATCATCTTCTCGCACGTCAGCGTCGGCCGCCACTGCCGCATCCGCCGCTCCATCATCGACCGCGACGTCCACATCCCCGAAGGCACCATCATTGGCTACGACCCCACCGAAGACAAGCGCCGCTATTTCGTCACGCCCTCAGGCCTCACGATCGTCACCCGCGACGCCTCTCTCTTCGAAAACCCTGTGGATCCTGAGTTCATGCAGCGGTATTGAGCCAATCCTATTTTGGGCTTTTGCGGCCGGCAACAATGCTGACAGATGGCAACCTTTGTTGACTGTTGCTCCGCCTTTCGCTATAGTCAAACGGAATGGTGTTCCGTCTCAATCCGACTGCGACATGCGCGTGTTGTTGCGCGCTGTGGCTGTCGTGTGCGTGAGCCCGGTTCTCCAGCGCAACAGACGGCCGCGTTTCAGCTTTAGCTGACGCGGCTTTTTTGTTGCCTTCTGCAAAGCGAACACAAAATCCTCGAATGACCCCATGCAACGTAACAGCGCGCTCTCGCCGTGTTGGCTCCCGCCAGCCTTCGCGTTGTTGTCGCTGTTGTTGCTGATCGAGCGATGTAGCGCTTCCAAGTGAACGCGCCGGCCAATCCACACTTTTGCTTCCCGTAATCGGAAAATTGCGATTCACAGCATTCGGGCCGTTTAGCTCCGCAAGACGGCCGCATTCAGGAGGTCTTCACGATGCGTATCATCAGGTTCTTCTCCCTTGCGACAGCTCTATTGCTAACATTATCCGTCGCGCTCCATGCGCAGGTTGTCGGCGCAACTCTCACAGGCGTGGTTCGCGATGTTTCTGGCGCCTTCATTTCAGGGGCCACCGTTACCATTCGCCAGACAGAGACCGGCACTACCCGCAACATTACTACGGACTCTGAAGGACGCTTTGCTGCCCCGTCGCTTCCCGTCGGGCCATATACCGTCGCCGTGAATCATCGTGGATTTGCGCCTCAGATGCAAACGGGCTTTTCGCTCACGGTGGGTCAGAGCCTGCAATTGAACTTTGTTCTCGCTGTAGCCGAAGCGCAGGAAGAGGTAGTCGTCGACGCTTCACAATCGAGTGTGAACACCTCGACCGAGCAAACCGCGGGACTGATTGACGAGCGTCAGGTGAAAGAACTGCCGCTGAACGGGCGCAGCTACGACGAGTTACTCACGCTCAATCCTGCCACCGTCAACTATTCCGGCGAACGCTCGGGCGGCATCGGCACATCGAATTCGTCGGTGGGTAATATGTTCTCAGTGAACGGCCGCCGCCCACAGGACAATCTCTTCCTGCTCAACGGGATTGAGTACTCGGGCGCCTCGCTCATCAATGTCACCCCCGGCGGCACCAGTGGTGAGCTTCTGGGCGTGGACGCGGTCCGCGAGTTCAACGTGGTGACCGATACCTACGGCGCCGAATACGGCAAGCGCGACGGCGCGCAGGTGAGCATTGTGACCTCGTCGGGCACAAATCAACTCCACGGCACTGCCTTCGAGTTTCTGCGCAACAGCGCTCTCGATGCGCGCAACTACTTCGACCAGGGTACGATTCCGGAGTTTCAGCGCAACCAGTTTGGCGGCTCGCTGGGCGGGCCGATTCGCAAGAACAAGGCCTTTCTCTTCGGCAACTACGAAGGTTTCCGGCAAGCCTGGGGTCTGAGCGACGTTACGCTGGTGCCCGACAATCAGGCCCGTCAGGGTTATGTTCCTAATTCGTCCGGCGTCGAACAGCATGTCGGGGTTAACGCGGCAGTTGTGCCGCTTCTCAGCCTTTGGCCCGTACAGAACGGTCCCGAACTGTTGAGCAACGGTAGTCCGAGTGGCATTGCCGAAGCGTTCAGCCATCCGCCGCAACATATTCGTGAGGACTTCGGCACCGCGCGTTTCGACGATAATCTCAGCGGCAAAGATCTGCTCTTCGCCGTCTATACCGTCGATGACAGCGCGGCAAATACGCCATCGCAAAATCCCCTCAGCCTCATCAACGAGAGCCTGCGCGAGCAGGTGGCCAGCATTCAGGAGCAACACGTCTTCAAGCCGACGCTGCTCAACACCGCGCGCTTTGGCTATTCGCGCGCCAGCTACTTCTTTACCGGACTGGTTCCGGTCGGCGGTGTTTCCGGCTGGGTAAGCGGAGAGCCGGTTGGCGCTATCGTCATCAGCGGCAGCACGGCTTCAAACGGCGCGTCGGCCATCACCGGCGCGGGCGCGAACACCGGCAGCAACAACCTCACCGCGCGCAATCTGTTTACCTGGGACGATCACATCTATTGGTCAAAAGGCCGCCAGCAGATCGAGGCTGGCGTGTGGTTGCAGCGGTTACAAGCCAATGATCTGCTCGCTCAGGATCAATACGGGCAAGCGTCATTCAGCACACTCACCACTTTCCTGCAGGGAACCGTGGCCACCTTCACCGTTGTACCCGCGCCCACCGAGTTGGGCTGGCGGTCGCTGGAAGGCGCCGCTTTCCTCGAGGACACGATTAAGGTGACGCCTCGGCTCGAACTGCGGGCGGGCTTCCGCTCGGAGTCGACCAACGGATGGAACGAGTCGCAGGGGCGCGCCTCGAATTACGCGATCGTCAACGGCGTTCTGCAAACGACGCCCGTGGTTGGCAACGCGGCGCTGTGGACGAACCGGGCGAAGTTTCTGCCCAATCCGCGCCTCGGGTTTGCGTGGGACGTGCAAGGTAACGGCAAGACAGCAATCCGCGGCGGCGTTGGCTTGTATCACGGCCTGCTCGACACGCTCGATTACCGCGTCGATCAAGCTGCACCCTATAACACAGCCGAGTCCATCAAAAATACCGCGGTGTCGAGCCTCAACTTTACGCCGGGCATACCGCCGCCGGCCACAGCCAAGATCTCTCCAAGCAACGTGCAGCCCGATCTGGCCACACCGGCAGTCATCACCTGGAGCTTGCGGTTCCAGCAGCAGATTGCCCCGCAGACTTCGCTCACTTTGGGCTACGTTGGTTGGCACGGCTACCATCAAATCCAGTCAGAAGATATGAACGAGCCTGTGCCCGCTTATACATCAACAGGGCAGGTCTACTACCCCAGCACCACGCTCGTGAACCCGAACCTCGCCAACACGACATCGTGGGTCTCCGGGGGAACGGGCTTATACAACGCGTTGGAGGTCGACGTGCGGCACAGTTATGCCGACGGCTTCCAACTCCGCGGCAATTACACGTGGGCAAAAAATCTCGACGATGGTTCGGCATGGAACACCAGCGTCAGCGGCAACACGCCTGCATACGTCGAGTTCCCGCTCGATTCGAAACTCGATTGGGGACCGGCTGCAACTGACGTGCGCCAGGCCGCTGCGCTTAATGGAAGCTACGATCTTCCGTTCGGCCGCAAGCGCCGTTTCCTTTCGAATGCACCGCTTCCTGTGGAAGTGATTGCCGACGGTTGGACAGCCAGCGCTATTGTCACGCTACAAACCGGTTTCCCTTTCTCCCCGCAGCTTGGCTACAACCCGCCTGGCAATGGCGACACGCGCAATCCCGTTCGCCCAAGCTGGAATCCGAACTTTAGCGGCAGCCTCTACCCGCACACCGTCGGCGAGTGGTTCAACCCCAACGCCTTCATTCCGCCCACGGTCGCCGTCCCGAACGCAAGCGGCGGAAGCACCACCTACGGCACTTATGGGAACGCCCGCCGAGACTCTCTCGTTGGTCCCGGTCTTTCAGAGCTGGATTTCTCGGCGGTACGGACGGCGCATCCAACAGAGCGCCTTGGTGTTGAGTTCCGGGCGGAATTCTTTAACATCCTTAACCACGCCAATTTTCTAACACCCAACGAAGTGGTTTACACCTCTGCCACTTCGGGCATCTCGCCTACGGCAGGCGTGGTCACGGCAACTTCAACCACATCGCGCCAGGTGCAGTTCGCCGCCAAGCTGCAATTTTAGGCAAGAGAGGTAGCCGACCCTAAAGGCCTCGTCCATTTGTCCATTGATCGAGTTCTTAACCGTTAGGTGATCCCAAGGCGCGGCCGAAATCCAGTCCCGCGCCTCGAGGGTGAGGCCAATTCAATCGTAAGCAGGGTAGGACTACATGTTGGCCACGTCGATCCCCACAGTGGTACAACTGCGAATTCACTTGCCAGTCGTGTGTCTGTATGGCGATCTTTAGCCCTGATCGACCGCAGCACTGGCCCAGCACTGGCCGGGAATTCATCGACGAGGAAAAACGCCATTGAAAAGACGCACATTTCTTAGAAATACTGCGATTGAGTTAGCCACAATTGCCGGAGCTGGGTTGGCCGGCCTCAACGCAGAGGGACTGGAAGAAAGCGGATCAACAACCAGCGCGACGCCGCAAGAAAGTACTGCCGCAGCCAAAACAGAACATCCGGCCGGCCTGACGACCCGGGACACATCAATACCTGATCCTGTGCGCGAACCGTATCTGCTTCACACCGGCGTGCAGTCACGTTCAATTTCCTTTGAAAATCCCACCGGTGCACCAGGCCAGGGCGGCAAAGCCGCCAGTAAGCTTGGGATCGGCCGCAAAGGATCCCCTTGTCGTACGATCCAGCCCGGCGAGACAGTCGGCCTTTGCGATATCGAAGGGCCCGGCATGATCCGTCACTTCTGGATGACGACCAGCAACGTACACAACTCGCTCCGTTCCATTGTGGTGCGCGCTTATTGGGAGGGCCAGGCTCACCCCAGCATCGAATGCCCGCTCGGCGATTTCATGGGGTTTTCTCATGGAAAATGTACGCCTTATCAATCGGCTGTTCACTCCGTCTCAATTTCCAGGGGAGTGAATCTCTGGCTGCCGATGCCTTTCACCAAGCGCGCCCGGATTACCTTCAGCAACGAAGGTGGCGAGCCGGTCATCCTCTATTACCAGATCGACTACACGTTGGGAGACAGGCATTCCCATGATGTTGGCCGGCTGCATTGCCTGTTCCGGCGCGAGAACCCGACCACGCTGACGCAGGATTTTGAGCTGCTGCCCCAGCGGCATGGCTCCGGCCGATTTATTGGGTCTGTCGTCGGCGTTCGCCCCTCGACCACTGGGTGGTGGGGTGAAGGCGAAATCAAGATGTACTTTGACGGCGACAAGGATTTTCCCAGTTATTGCGGAACGGGAACCGAGGATTATGCGGGCCAGGGTTGGGGCCTTTCCCCAACGCCTTACCTTTTCAACGGTTGCTCTCTCAGCGACAACAATTTCTATTCTTTTTACCGCTGGTACCTGCCCGATCCCATCTATTGGCGAAAGGAAGCCCGCATCGTAATCCAGCAAATCGGCTATAAGAAGGGGTCTGGGCTGGTCAACCGGTCCGATGACTGGTCTTGCGCCACCTTTTGGTACGAATCGGCTCCGAGCGCACCTCTGCCGCCTATGCCCGATGTAGCCGCGCGCACCGCCGATCTCTATGTGCCCGCAGCACCAAATGCAGACGCGCCTCCAAAGACGAACGACGCGGTCCATTAATCGCGCGCAAAGTGCAGCGGCATATTGGACCGGATCGCCCTGCCCGGGAACCGCAGCGCCGTGCCCTGCGTAATTACCACCATGCAGGGCGTGGCTACATTAAGCTGGTCCAAGATCGGAATTGGGATCGGAACCATCGGGAGCTGGGGCCTAGGGACCACCTGCGGCTTCGTGCCCGACCGGCGCAAGGCGCGGGATGCCGGCGCGCAACCACCGGCCGCGGCAGCTCCGGGGAGGCGCGTGCAAGATCCTGTTCAAGCCTCGTTGCCAGCGTCACCCGAAACCGACGCCGCGCTCCTCGTCCGCCGCTGCCTCGACGGCGACTCCGGCGCCTGGGCCGCAATGGTCCGCACCCACCACAAGCGCGTCTATACTCTCTGTTACCGCTTTACCGGCAACCCCACTGACGCCGAGGACCTCACGCAGGACGTTTTCCTCAAAATCTACTCGAATCTGGCCAGCTTTGACGCCATGCGTGGCAGCCTGCCCGTCTGGATCACCACCATGACGCGCAATCTGCTGGTTGACAATTTCCGCCGCACGCGCAACCAGCGCGTGACCGGCTCGCTCGACGAGGGATGGGACGGAGCTGAGGAACTGCGGCCGGTTGACCGCCTCATGGCCGCCGGCCCATCGCCTCATGACCACGCCGTCCGCCGCGAGCTCGAAAAAATGGTGCAACAGGCGCTGGCGCAGGTCTCGGTCGAGCTGCGCGAAGCCGTAATCTTGCGCGATCTGCAGGACCTTGATTACAAAGAAATCGCGCAGGTCCTGAATATTCCCGAGGGCACCGTGAAATCGCGCATCAGCCGAGGCCGGGCGGAACTCGCGCGCCTCCTCGAACGTAATCAACGAGAGGTGATGTGACCATGGCCGAGCGTACACACATTCCCGGCTCTCCGGCCTGCGGGCACTGGGAAACGCTGCTGGCCGACGCACTGGACGGCCTGCTCACTCCCGCCGACGAGGTCACCTTCCGGGAGCATATGGCAGGCTGCCCCGCCTGCACGGCCCTTTACGAAGGAGCCCGCCGCGGACGCCAGTGGCTGGAGTTTCTTTCGCCGGAACCGGAGATTCCCGAAGGTCTGGTAGAGCGGATCCTGGCCCAGACCGGCGCCCACGCCGGTAGCCAGACCGGACCCGGCAAAACATTGCACGGAGCGCTGGCGCCCGCCGGGCCGCTGGCCGTCGCAGGGGGTGGGGTTGCCGTCCTCACGCCGGCCTGGCAGCGTCCGGGGTTCATGGGATTTATCCGCCGCTTCGCCGAGCCGCGCCTTATGATGACTGCGGCCATGGCTTTCTTTTCACTGGCCCTCACGCTGAACCTCACCGGCGTCCGCCTGAGCCAGATCCGGCTGTCCGGCCTGCGCCCGACCGCAGTTCGTTCCTTCATGGAGCGGCGCATCGCCATGGCCTCGGTGCCGATCAGCCGGTATTACGATCACCTGCGCTTCGTTTACGAATTACAGTCACGGTTGCGCGAGCTGCAGGGCGAAGACGAAGAGCGCCAACCCCAAATTAACCCTCAGACCAATCCCCAGTCCGCCACGCCCGCCACGCCCGGAGAATCGGAAAGAAACAAGAAGGACGGCGGTTCACACCTGGACCCTCGGCAGCAGCCGGCCGAGCCGGCGCAGGCCAATGAGGATAAGTTCGGCGAGTATCTGGAAACATCTTGGGTCGGCAGAGAGCACGCAGGAACTCCGGCCCGCGCATTCCGGCAGCTCCAGAACAGAAAAGCGGTAAAACATGAAGGGAGCAAACAATGGATTGCGTTAACCACCCGGGCGTGAGTGTTTCCGCCTATTGCCAGAACTGCGGAAAGCCGTTGTGCGCGGCGTGCATGCGCCGTGGCCCGGCCGGGCAGATCCTGTGCGAGCCTTGCTATGCAGCATGGCAAAGCGCGCAGCAGACGCCCTTCGTGCCGCCGCCAGGCGCAATCTCCACCAGCATTCCCAACCCCGGCACCGCAGCCGTGCTCGGAATCATTCCCGGCGTCGGCGCCATGTACAACGGTCAGTTCTTCAAAGGATTCATTCACGTCATTATCTTCGCCATCCTGGTTAGCATCAGCGGCCGCTTCCCAATCTTCATCATGCTGATCTTCGCCTGGGTCATCTACCAGTCATTTGAAGCGCACCAGACCGCCAATGCGCGCCGCGCCGGTCTGCCGCTGCCCGATCCTCTCGGTTTGAATGAGCTCGGCAACTGGTTCCACACCGCTTTCCAGAACGATTACCGCCGTCCGCACACGCCTCCGCCGCCCTACACGAACCCATATCAGGGCCCGGCCTCCGGTTCAGTTCCCGGTCCGTCTTCGGCTCCGTCTTCAGGCCCGGCCGCTTCGTCTCCGTCTGCCTCCGCTGCCGCCGGTCCGTCTGCGGGCGCGTATCAGGCGCCATTTTCCAATCCTTATCAAACTGGCTATCAGCCGCCGCCTTTTGCGGGCGCTCCGCCCGCATCCGGATTCGTGCCCGGCGTTCCTCCCGCGGCTGGCTTTGCTCCCGGTGCTCCGCCGCCGGCAGCAGGCTACCCGCCCGGATATCCACCCATGCCGCCAGTCCCGCCAGTCCATTGGCGGCGGCGCGAGCCCATAGCCGCCATTGTGCTCATCGCCCTCGGCCTGCTCTTTTTGGCCGGCCAGCTTGACTGGTTCTCCGACCGCATCTTCGAGTTCACCTGGCCGCTGCTGCTTATCGCGCTGGGCGCGTGGCTCGTCGTCCGGCGCATGCAGGATTCCCCGCCGCAGCCCGGCGTCACGCATAACAGGCAGAGCGACGAGAACGCCGGCAACCGGAAGGAGATCCTATGAACCGCTATATCTTCATTCACCGGCTGACGGGCCCGGCTATTCTGGTGCTGCTCGGCGTGGTGGCGCTGCTCAGCCAGGCGCACCTGGCGCGCTTCAGCATCTTCGTCCCGCTGCTGCTCATCCTGCTGGGCGTGCTCAA
>JASIJX010000224.1 GCA_030049955.1 Acidobacteriaceae bacterium | reverse complement strand
GCCGATTGCGTATGCGCGGGGCAGATCGAGAAGAGGCAAAATCGTGTGCAGATCGAGAAAATCGCGCTCGAAGCGAAACAGCGCCTCTGGATCGCGAGCGGATACGAAAGATGTTTGCCCAGCGGCCAGCAAAAGGCTCGCCAGCACGCCGGCCGGATCGGAGCCTGCGATCGGCAGCTTCGTCAGCACAAGGTCGGCGTGCTGCGTATTCGCTGCGGCCGTCTGCACATTGAATCCCGCCTCGCGCAGATTGAGCGCTAGCCTCTGCGCCGTTAGTTGCATCGCGCTGTCTCCATCGGTTCGCAGCGTGAGCGGCGAAGGGTTCAGCCCCCCGCGCAGCGCGTTCGCCCTGTTCAGGTCGCGATCTGCCGGAAACAGGAACGCATAGCCACTAAGTGATTGCGGAAGAAGGCTCGCTGTCACCTCGCCCTGCTTTTGAAAGATCACGTTGTACAACGCACTGCGATCGATGGCGTGTGCAATGGCTGCGCGAAGCGCGGGATTCGCCAGCGGACCGGAATCCGAAACTTCGATCGCGAGCAGCATGACCGGCAGCGAAGTGATTATGGTTAGCCGTTGCTGCTGCGCCTGCCGTAACTGCGCCGCGGGAACTTCGACGACATCGGCGCGGCCTACGCTCAGGTCGAGCCATTGATCGCGGATCGCACGATGCGACGTGAGGATGATTTGATCGGCGAATGGGCGGCCCCGCCAGCAGTTCTCATTCGCGGCTAGTGTCAACGTGTTGCCCGCGGTGGAAGCCACCTGGAACGGACCTGTTCCCGTTGGCTGGGTTGGAGTCTGCCCATCGGCAGTACGTGTGAGTTCAATCAGAAAAGCATCGCCCGCCAGCAGTGCGGGAAGGTTCGGCAGCGGCGACTCGCTGGTGAAGACGAGAGAGGAGCCCACTGCACGCACCGCCGTCCAAGGGCAGTTCGCGTTACAAGCGAGGTTCAACGACATGGCGGCAGTGGTCGCATTCAGCGGCAAACCATTGTGGAATTGCACATTCGAACGCAGCCGGAACTCCCAGCGATGGTCGTTATCGTCCGATTGCCAGCTCGCAGCAAGCGCCGGCTGCACCTCGCCATTGGCATCGAGCGATGTGAGGCCGTCGAAGACCATCCTGCGCGCCAAACCGTCTGCGCCCTGCCATGCATCGCCTTCGATCTCCACATGCAGCGCTCCGCCGTAATGCGGCCGTGTGCGCGCGTGAGCCGGCAATGCCACGAGCACAGCCGCAAACAAGGCCAGGAAAGAACTAATTGCACAGCGCCGAAACACGATCCACCTCATATTGGTTCTGAGCGTTGCGCACAATTGCTACGACAGATTTGCGATCGGGCGCAGCGCTGAGCGCCGTCACAGTTCCTTGAATATCGAGCGGTTCGCTTACGGGCAGAGCTTCCAATGCCGGCAGCTCGTATGCGCGGAGGCTGTCATTGGCTGCGTCTCCTGAGCTGGAGACGACCACTTGTGTTCCCGCTCCGCAGCCGGATTGGAGCACGGCAAAATCGCTGCCCCAGTCGCGCGTGCCCGCGACGGAGTGGAGCGTGCCGTCCTTGACAATCTGCACTCTGCCATCAACACCGCCGACCAAGAGCGCGGCGCCTGCTGGTTGCGGCAGCACAGCCAACGCATAGAACGGCGGCAACGCAAGCCCTGGATCGGGTACGAGCACGCCTGTGAAGTAGTTGCGCGCCGGGTTGTAAAAGGCGCGAATCGCAGGCGAATTCCCAACCGCATTCTCAACCTCCCACGGATCGTCGCTTGCCTGACACGTCGCGGGAAGGGTCGCGGGCGCCGCATTGACCGCACAATGCACGCCAGGAAGCCAGGCTTCCACTCCCGAAGGTCCCGGCTCCAGCATGCCGCGCGGATCGCGCGACAGCAGCGGCTGCGCATCCAGATTCGCCCGCTGCTGTTCCTGCCATTGGTCCGCCACGCGGGTGTAGAAGACGATTTGCCCCGGCGTGAGCGCGACCAGTCCCGCCCCCATCTCCATTGCGGCCAGAACTGGCTCGCGCGCCGTCAATATTGTCTGCCTGCGCAGCACAAGCGCACCGGCAGACCTGGCTGCATCCGCGGGCGCCTGCCCAAGCTCAACCATCGCGACTTTTGTTTGATCCCCTTCCACAATCTCCGCTACCCACAGGCGCTCGTGCACGCTCTCGCTCAGCGTCACGCGAATCACATTGGCGCTATCGTCTCCGGCCGGCGTTATCCCATGCGTCTTCAGATCCTCCGAAAGCAGCTCGCGAATGACGGGAACTTGATCGGCGGGAATGGAAGAAAGATTCTGCATCGTAAGCCGCGCCTGCCCAGGTCCGAGGATGTCGGCGATGCGGGAGGCGAGCGCGGATGCAGGCTGGTCCCAGTTGCTCGAAGCAGCAGAGACCGGCCGGAGCAGAGCGCCAGCGAGCACCGCGATGAACCAGATCGGCTTCGTGGGCTTCATATTTTCTGTCTTTTCTCGTTGGGCGGATTATATCGTCTGGCCTGCAGGACAACCCGATTCTAATGCAGTCCTTTCTCAATTCGGCCGGAAACTGTCCATAAGGTGCATGTAGATGCGATCATCCGTCATTGGCTGTGTCTTGCCGTTGCCACTCGAAACGGTGAAGAGATAGAGCTGCCTGCGCAGAACAAAATAACTTAGAGTTGCGGCGCGATACTCGAAATTGCCAGCGCCTCGTTTCGTCGCCTGGTCAAGCCCTGGATAGCCATACGAGATGAGCCAGTCATTGAGCTGTTTTTCACTCGAGAAATTTACCTTCGCGGCGATGCTATAGATACGGCCTCGATAGGCAAAGCTCTGCTCGCAGGTGATCGCCGGTGTCATCAGCACCGCCGCGATGTAGGCGATGACCTCGTGAACTGAGGCGCTGGCAGGAACCTCATACTGGTCGCCGCAGTTCATATCCCGATAGAGCTTCCAGCTCGCTCCATCGTGGACCGGGCCGGTAAAAACGAACGATTCCAGCATCCGTTTCATATCATCCTGCGCAGCACGCAACGCATTCGCATCGAAAGGATGGAAGCCGTACTCGTCGTACTGTGCGGGCAAGACATCGGATTGCGTTGTGGCGAGAGCGACTTCAAAGCACACATGCTGGTAGAACGTCCGGTAGCGGAAGACGCCCTCCGAGCTTCCTGCCGCCGCATCCCCGGTGCCGGCAAAATCGAAACGCCTCCCGTGAATCTCCACTTGCGTCACCGGCCTTCCGTAGATCTCGCCACATTCAGCCTCGGTCCTGCGATCGCGCAGAACCATCACCGCGAGACCGAGCGATTGGATCATGGTGTGGTCGAAGGCGTGGCCGTTGTATTCGAAACACGCGACTGCTGTGTCGTCGCAGACCGGAATCATGGAGTGTTGCGGCTCGACACGATGGCCAGAGGTGAAGCTTCCATCGCCGGGATAGGAGATGGTAAATCCGTACTCGGTGCTGCGGTAGGTTTGCCAGCCCGCGGGTGCGGCCCAGGCGCAGCAGGCCATAATAAGGAGAAAAGCAGTCGATATAAACTTGGCAGGCATCGCGACCTCCATCCAGTTTTTTCCATTCTGCATTTTCGCCGCCGCCCGAGCCAGCGCCTTGCAGCGTTCGACTCGGGCAGCGACAACATTTCTCAGCGCCCCGATGCAGGCACAGCGTCCTGCTCGGAATCCATCTCCTGTTTCACGATCGGGTTCGCCGCAGCGCTCTTGAAGACATCGCTGGCGAAGAAGAATTTGCCATCCGATGGAACCATCACCACCTGAATCTTGTCTGAGAGCCGCTCAGCCACGATCTTGTTAATGAGCAGCGGTGATTTGTTCAACAATTCGGCTTCGCTGCTCATGCGCTGCGCATCAGCCGCCGCCACCACCTTGATGCGGTTTGCCTCGGCATCGGCAAGCAGATTGCGCCGCTCCAGCTCCGCCTTGCTGTCGATCACCTTGGCCTGCGCGTCAGCCTCGGCATTTTCGATGGTTGCTTC
>JASIJX010000223.1 GCA_030049955.1 Acidobacteriaceae bacterium | reverse complement strand
TGGCGGAGAGAGGGGGATTCGAACCCCCGATAGAGCTTTTGACCCTATAACGGTTTAGCAAACCGCCGCCTTCAGCCACTCGGCCATCTCTCCGGGTCACATAGGATTATACCGGATTCGTGGGCCGGGTGGTTTCCGAACTGCGATGCCTGGAACGATCGCATTACCCCGGCCGATGATAGATTCACAATTGTGCGCCGCTCTCTGGAAAAACCCGCTCTGCGCAAGATGCGCCTGCTGCCGCTGGTGGCGGCTACATATTTCATGGTGTCGGGTGGGCCATATGGGATCGAAGACATTCTTGGCGGAGCCGGGTACGGCTGGGCCATTGTCATCCTGCTGGCGCTGCCGGTGGTCTGGTGCCTGCCAACCGCGCTGATGCTTGGCGAACTGGCAAGCGCCATCCCGGCCGAGGGCGGCTTCTACGTTTGGGTGCGGCGCGCGCTAGGGCCGTTCTGGGGTTATCAGGAGAGCTGGCTCTCGCTCACGGCCAGCATCTTCGACATGGCGCTCTACCCTGCCCTGTTTGTGCTCTACCTGGGCAAGTTCAGCCCGGCGCTCACCGCCGGCTGGCGCGGATATCTGTGGTCGCTTGGGGTCGTCGTGGGCTGCTCGCTGTGGAACCTGTTGGGCGCGCCTGAGGTGGGCGAAGACTCCGTGTGGCTGTTCGTTCTGCTGCTCGCGCCTTTCGCGATTTTTGTAGGCCTCGGGTTCTGGCGCGGGTGGATGGTGCATCCCGCGGTGCTGTGGACGAGACCGGCGGCAGATACGGGCATCTCCGGCGCGATCCTGGTGGCCATGTGGAACTACATGGGATGGGACCAGGCTTCGACGGTGGCGCAGGAAGTTGAAAATCCGCAGCGCAATTATCCGCGGGCCATGCTGGCTGCCGTCGCTATTACCGCGGTGAGTTACATTCTGCCGTTGGCGGCAATGGCCTTGGCGGGTTTGCCGGCTGGCAGTTTTTCTACCGGCGACTGGACTACAGCGGCTGCAACCGTGGGTGGATCGTGGCTGGGGATAGCGGTTGTGGCGGGTGGTTGCATCACGGGCGTCGGAATGTTCAATGCGCTGGTGATGAGCTACACGCGGCTGCCGATGGCCATGGCAGAGGACGGGCTGTTGCCGCGCACGTTGGCGCGCCGCAACCGCCGCGGGGCTCCCTGGGTTGCGATCGTCGTGTGCGGAATCGCATGGGCCATGGCCATCGGATTGCCGTTCGAGCGGCTCATCTCGATTGACCTGATCCTGTATGGGGCAAGCCTGCTGCTGGAATTTGTCGCCCTGGCGGTGCTGCGAGCGCGGGAGCCTGCGCTGCAGAGGCCGTTCCGGGCAGGCAACCAGGCGATTGCCTGCCTTCTCGGAGTTGGCCCTGCGGCACTGATTGGATATGCGCTTGTAGTTTCGCGTGGTGAAAAGCTGACAGGCTCGGTTTCAGCGCTGGGCGTGGCTGCGGCGGTCGCGCTGCTGGGGCCGGTGCTGTATCCGTTGACCGCCAGGCGGGGCAAGCCTGTTCTTATGGACGCAGGCTAGACTGCGACTTCCTTCTTGTCCTTC
This sequence comes from Acidobacteriaceae bacterium, assembly GCA_030049955.1. The sequence goes on along the minus strand of JASIJX010000223.1, from coordinate 3,711 downwards.
TTTTCTTGAGCCTTGGCTTTGGCCGCTTCGAAAAGCTTGATCGATCGCGCAACGCGGTCGCGAGCATAGGCGGCGTCGTGCCATCCGCGGATTTCGACACGCTTGCCTTCGAGGTCCTTGTAGATCGAGAAGAAGTGGGTAATCTCCTTGAGCATGTGCGGGTAAATATCGGTGTAGTTCCAGACGTTTGTGTAACGGGGGTTGTTCTTGCCTACGGCGAGCACTTTTTCGTCGAGAACGCCTTGGTCGAGCATCTCGAGCAGGCCGATGGGACGCACCTCCTGAACGCAGCCTGGAAAGCTCGGACCCGGCACCAGCACCAGCACGTCCAGCGGATCTCCGTCGTCGCTCAAAGTAGAAGGAATGAAGCCGTAGTCGCCGGGATAGTGAACCGGAGAGTGCAGGTTGCGATCGAGCTTGAAGACATGCAACTGCTTGTCGTATTCGAATTTCTGTGTGCCGTCCATGGGAATCTCAATGACGGCGCGAAAGACCTCAGGCGCCCGATCGCCGACAGGTAGTTCAAGATAATTCGTCATGTTGCTTCATTCTCCTTTGGAACTGGGAACCTCATGCGGCATCGACGCAAAAGCAGAACAGATCGCTCTTCCAAAACGCCGTGAGACCCGTCGCCTCACCCATTTGGATGCGGCCTCAGCAGGTCCTTATATAATCACGGATGATGAAGGCGCATGTCTATGTCACTCTGAAGACATCGGTTCTGGATCCCCAGGGCCAGACCATCCACAATGCCCTCCGCAAAATCGGCTTTGGCGGCGTCACGGCCGTGCGCCAGGGCAAGTATTTTCAGCTTTCGCTGAGCGAAGGCTTGAGCGCTGAGGCGGCCCGCGGCGAGGTGGAGCGCATCGCCCGCGAGGTTCTCACCAATCCGGTGATCGAGGAATACAGCTACCGGATTGAGGAGTAGCATCTTCGTTTTCCCGCGCCCGCGCTGTTTTCTCGCATAGAATCGACTCATGTGCGGAATTGTGGGATATGTGGGCTCCAGGAAAGTTGTGCCCGTCATCATCGAGGGACTGCGGCGCCTCGAATATCGCGGCTATGATTCGGCAGGAATTGCCGTCGGCAACTGCACGCGCCCCACTCTGGACGTGCGCCGCGCGCCCGGCAAGCTCGGGAATCTGGAAGAAGTGCTGCGCGGCCAGCCGCTCGAAGGCACCTTCGGAATTGGCCATACCCGCTGGGCGACGCACGGCCGCCCGACCGAGGAAAACGCCCACCCGCACCGCGACTGCACCGGCAGCATCGTCGTGGTGCACAACGGCATCGTTGAAAATTATCTTGAGCTGAAGCACGAGTTGATCGGTCTGGGGCACAAGTTCGTCACCGAAACCGACACCGAGATCATCGCGCACCTGATCGAGCAGATATACAAGAACGCCGAGACAATCGGCGAAAAAATTCCTCTGGAACTGGCCGTGCGCCGCGCCGTGAAGCGCCTGACAGGCGCTTTTGCACTGGGCGTGCTTTCGGCGCGGGAACCGAACAAAATTGTCGCCGCGCGATGCGGCCCGCCGGTGGTCATCGGTCTGGGCGAGGGCGAAGCGTTTGTCGCCTCCGACGTTCCCGGTATCCTTCACCACACGCGCAATATCTACTTCCTGGCCGACGGCGACCTTGCAATTCTGACGCCCTCATCCGTCACTCTGACAGACTTCGAAGGCAATCCCGTCGAGCGCCAGCTTACGCGCATTCAATGGGACCCGATTCAGGCGGAAAAAGGCGGCTACAAGCACTTCATGCTTAAGGAAATCTGGGAGCAGCCGCAGGCTATCCGCGACACCACGCTGGGCCGCGTCTCTCTCGATTCCGGCACGGTGTTTCTCGGCGAAATGGAGCTGGCCGATGAAGAGCTGGCCAACGCAGGCAGCATCAATATTGCGGCCTGCGGCACAAGCTGGCATGCAGCACTGGCCGGCAAGTACATGATTGAGCGGCTGGCGCGGCTGCCCGTAGATGTCGATTACGCGAGTGAGTATCGCTATCGCGATCCGATCGCCGGCCCCGGCGCTTTGGGACTGCTCATTACGCAATCGGGCGAAACCGCCGACACCCTGGCGGCACAGCGGGAGATGAAGGCGCTAGGGTCGAAAACAGTCGCGATCTGCAACGTGGTTGGCGCAATGGTGGCACGCGAAGCTCACGGCGCCGTTTACACACATGCAGGGCCGGAGATTGGCGTTGCGTCCACTAAGGCGTTTACCTCGCAGTTGACTGCGCTGTTTCTGCTCGCGCTCAAGCTGGGGCAGCTGCGCGGAAAGCTGGATACGAATCAATCGATCGCGCTGATTGAGGAGTTGAGCCGCGTACCCCTCAAGATCGAGGAGACGCTGAAGTCGCGCTCCGCGCAGTGCGAACAGTTGGCTAAAGAATTTTCGACAGCACGCGATTTTCTGTACCTTGGCCGCGGCATCCACTTCCCTATCGCGCTCGAAGGCGCGCTGAAGCTGAAAGAAATCTCCTATATTCACGCCGAAGGCTACCCGGCCGGCGAAATGAAGCATGGCCCCAATGCCCTGATCGACGAAAATCTGCCTGTGGTGGTGCTGGCCACGCGCGACGAGTCCGATCCGGCATCAAAGCTGCGCTACGAAAAGACGCTTTCGAATATTCAGGAGGTCACGGCGCGCTCGGGCCGCGTGATCGCCGTAGCCACTGAAGGCGATGCGTTGATCGGCAACCTCGTGGAGCATGTCATCCATATCCCCGCCGCGCCGGAGCTGCTGGCGCCGGTCATCGAGGTGGTGCCGCTGCAACTGCTGGCGTACTACATCGCAGTCCGTCGCGGATGCGACGTCGATCAGCCGCGCAACCTGGCGAAATCGGTAACAGTGGAATAGTTTCTTCACCGCAGTCGAATCGCTTCGCTGTCTGCGTACAAAAATGTATGCACATGGACACAATAGTCTGTACATGAACAGGACCCTCACAATCATTAACTAGATTGAAATCAGCGCCTACTCGCAACCATCCTGCGCCTATGCAGCGATCAGTGTTGCTGTAGCGATGATCGAAATCAAGCCTGTGCGCGTTCTCGTTTAGTCTGACGAGTGGATTTGAACCGTGCCGGCGAAAGACCGTTCGGCCTCATCGTGTACCTCCTCGATCGGATAGTCGAGCACCTCGTACAGAAATGTCTAGAGCAGGCGATGGTGGCGCAAGATCTCCAATGCGCAAAGTCGACCTGCAAGTGACAATCGAACCCCGCGCCGCGATTCATATTCCACGAACAGCTTGGCAGACGCTGCGAGCTTCTGCAGCATATTCGTAATCGACGCTGGAGCAACTCTAAGCCATTCCGCCAGCGCAGTATTGGTCACACGTCCTTCCTCCGGTCCACCCAGCGTAAAGATGGCCTTCAGGTAGTTGTCTACGAATTCCGTGTTCAGGTTGACCCGGCGTGTGTAGCCTTGCCGCTTAGATGGCCTCCGCCGCGACAATAAGTCATAAAATCCGAAAACTTCAGCCAATGCGCAAAATCGACTTTCTCTTTGCGCCGGGACTATTTCACCGAAAAGGAGAAGATATCCGGCCGATTGTAGTGGCCGGCCACATCGAGATCGAACTTGCCCTTGTCAATCTCATCGAGGTCGAGATCGGCAAACAACAATTGCGGCCCGGAAGCTGGACCCGCAACGATCTCGCCTTGCGGCGAAACGATGATGCTACGGCCGTCGATTTCGCCTCCGA
>JASIJX010000222.1 GCA_030049955.1 Acidobacteriaceae bacterium | reverse complement strand
TGGTTCGCGTTTCTTTGGGGTTCTTCGGGTTTCGTGCTGTTCTTTTCGGAATGAGCCTATCTTTCTACTTGACAATTATGGTTCGTTTCGACAGAGTAAACATGTCGTGCAAAAAGTTGCACGCGGAGTACCACCGCTCTGGCGCTCCGCTACCACTCGATGGCAACCACTCCGTTGAGCGTGGATTCACGCGAGGTTGTGCGGTGCGAGTACTGCCGCCTGATGCAGTACCGGACCAGCAACTCTCTGTGCCGCCGGTGCCATAAGCCTCTGGACGTCGAGGAGCCTGCGCATCTGGCACCGCAATTAGTCACAACTTTATTTGGGGCTTCGGGCGAAGAGGCCGGTTCGCAGGTCGCGGCGCAAGTACGCGATATCCGGCGGGCGCGGCACCTGAGCCAGCGGCAGCTTGCGGCGCGGATGCAGGTGCCCCGCACCTATATTTCCAAGATCGAAAACGGCAAGGCGATTCCGACGCTGGGCTCGCTGGAGCGGCTGGCCACGGCGCTGGAGGTTGAGGTGAGCAAGCTGGTGCGGGATGCACGCAGCCGTCGCGAGGAAGAAGTTGCGGCGATCTTCGCCGACCCATTCCTGGCGGAGGTTGCGGAGATTTTGCCGCAGCTTGACTCGCTGAAGCGGACGCTGTTCTTGAGCGCGGTGCGGGATGCTGCGGCAGGGCGGCGGCGTACGGCCTGATCGCGTTTTTCTATGCGTTCCCCGCACGATCCTTGCTTTGTCAGGGCTGACCCTTGCCGCATGCCGCGCCGGATGGCGCGGCATGCGGGCAGAAATGGCATGGCTCTGCATAGCTGGTGGAGATATGATTTCCGGCGCCCACGGGCGCGTCGGGTCGCTCAGGAGCCCAAGCGGGGGGAAATGATCTCCATATTTGGAGGTATTGCCATCGATCATTGCGCTTTGGTTGGTGGCTTGGCTCTCTGGATTCGGCGGAGCGAGGTTGTCAAAGAAGGACTGGAAGAGGCTGCTGCTTGCACTGTTGGCGGTGTGCGCGTATCTCGGCATTCCGGCCCTGCAAATCTACCTTTTGACCACTTTGGAATTTAACGAGTTTGCTCATCGCGTATTTATCTACATTCTTGTTCCCGAGTACGTGATTGCGATTTTCCTTACGTTTTCGCTGGGATCCGCGCAGGACGTGCGAAGAAATCGGCGTGATGCTCGCGCCCTCATACAAAAAACCATCGGCATCCGGTTTTTCTGCGATCCGTAAACCTCTTGTTTTTCGCGGTTAGTTCCCTTGTTTTAGCGGTTTGGAGACGGTATCTAAAAGACCGCGAGGCAAAGCCGGAATGTGTGCTGCCGGGTAATTGCGCGATTCGTCAAAATGCTATAGGGTCAAAATGTCACTCGCTGACCGGGATTCAGCAATGATCTGCACCGGCGGGAGTGCGGTCCGTGAGCCTAGTCTGCGGCGCTTTGCGGACAGTTCCGGTTTCTGGTTCGGATTCCCCTTCCGATGCACGCTGCCCGGAAGCAGAAAGCGCAAGACAAGAGGCGGTTTCCTTGTATTCTTCCCATACGCTGCGCATTCATGAGTTGAGTCCCGAGGAACGGGCGGTGTATGCCGCGCTCAAGCCTGAGCGGCTGCCTGAGCATGTGGCCATCATCATGGACGGCAATGGCCGCTGGGCGGGGCAGCGCTCACTGAAGCGGTTCTTCGGCCACCAGCAGGGCGCGCGCAGCGTGCAACTGGTGACGGAGACGGCGTCGCGCATCGGGCTGCCGTGGCTCACGCTTTACGCGTTTTCGCTCGAGAACAACCTGCGCCGGCCGCGGGCGGAAGTGAATTTTCTGATGCGGCTGCTCAAGAGCTACCTTGAGAGCAATGTGCAGCGGATGATGGACAACAATGTGCGCATCCGTTACATCGGCCGCACGCATGAACTGCCGCCCGAGGTGCAGGAAAAGATGCGCTGGGCCGAGGAGATCACCTGCCGCAACACGGGCACGACTCTGACGCTGGCATTGAATTATGGCGGGCGGTCGGAGCTGGTGGACGCGTTCCGGCGTCTGGCGCTCGAACTCGAGCACAAGCGCATCAGCCCGGACCACATTACTGAGGAAGATATTCACCGGCATCTCTACACGGCGCACATGCCCGACCCGGATCTGCTGATTCGCACCTCGGGCGAGATGCGGATCTCGAACTTTCTGCCCTGGCAGATTGCCTATACGGAGATTTACGTGACGGAGCGGTTTTGGCCGGATTTCCGCGGCATTCATTTGCTGGAGGCGATCGCCGATTTCCAGCGGCGCGAACGGCGCTACGGCGGGCTGGGCAGCGACTGCGGCGAGGTCGAGGAAGATGCGGAGCGCATCCGCATTGTGGCTAGCTGATTTCTTATTCCGTAGAGCCGCTCTTAGAAAAAAATATCCCTCAGGGGCTGAAGCCCCATGTCGTATTGATTGGGCTTTTCGGCACGACTAAAGTCGTGCCCTGACACAAAGCCCCTCTGGCCGGACTTTTTCTACAGCCTATAAAGCCGTACCTTTCAATGGTTGCCAAACCAAATGACTACGTCTTACTCGGCTGTCAGGCGTACGGTTCGGCCTGTGCGGACAGACTCGCGGGCGGCGTCGAGAATCTGCATCACGGTCACGTTGGTGTCTAGGGCGCTCAGGTCGCCCTGGTCCTTGACCTGTCCGTTGAGCACTGCGGCGAGGTAGTCGAGTGAATCGCGGTCCGCGCCGGTGAGCAATGGGGCCGTTACTTCGCGCTCGTCGTTCTCGTGCTGCTGACGCAGGCGCACTTTGTCGGCGCCGACGGTGATGGCGTAGCCGGTTGCGCCATACACTTCCATATCTTTGCGGCTGAATGGCCAGTTCCATGAGGCCTGGATGACGGCTTGCGCGCTGCGGTACTGGAGCAGGATGGTGGCGTCGTCGTCGACGCGCGGGTAGATTTGCGGCTTGTCGTGGTTGACGACGGCGGTGACGGCGAGCGGCGCCTGGCCGTGCATGAGCCAGGTCATCAGGTCGACTCCGTAGCAGCCGAAGTCGTAGAGCGCGCCGGCGCCGTTCTGGGCGGGATCGGTGAGCCAACGGAGAAACTCGGGCTGCACGCCGATCTCTTTCGGTCCCTGGTGGCCGTCGTTGATGACTACGCGGCGCACGGGGCCGATGTGGCCGCTTTGCAACTCGTCATAGGCCATGCGATTGCTTGAGTACCATGTGGTTTCGTAGTTCACCAGCACGTGCACGTGGTGATAGTGGGCGATCTCGCGGATGGCCAGGGCGTCCTGATAGGAGATGGTGAGCGGTTTTTCGACCATTGACGAGACGCCGTACTGCGCGGCGATGCCGATGGCGTGGCGGTGCTCACTGATGGGCGTATAGACGAGCACTGCCTGCGGATGTACGCGCTCGATCATGTTGGCTTCGCTTTTGTAGAAAAGGGACTGCGGCAGGTGGTCTTTGCTGGCGTATCCCTGCCACAGCGAGGTATCGGCTTCGGCGATGCCAACCAGTTGCACGTCGGCGTGCTGGGGCAGGGCGTGAAGGAATCCGGCGACGTGGCCGTGCTCAAGGCCAACGATGGCCACGCGGAGCGGCGCCTGCTGGGCGCGCGCAACTGGCGCGGCGGCTACGAATACGGGCGCGGCTGCAGCAAACATTACTCTGACAATCCACACTCTGGCCCTGCTCATTCGTCTGCTCATTTTTCTTCCGGAACCTCGTACTCGATTGTATGCGGCTGGGGTTAACTTGCCGGCTTCCTGAGATTGCGTCCGCAGCCAACCGAACCCGTGTGCTTACCATCAGTTATGAGAAGCCCTCAATATCGAGCGGGCCGTCTCTGGCAATCAATGAGTCGTTTTCCGGGAACTTTCATGGGCGTTCTCCGGGAACTTTTTATGGGCACTTTCGCGGAACTTTCCCGCAATTACCGTGTCCCATGCCGAGTGATGAAGTTCAAGGGAGGTTTTTTTCATGCGCGCTGGCTTTCGCTTTTCTTTGCTTACAATTTCGCTTTTGCTTCTTGCGCTGCCATGCGCGGCGCGCGCCGCCGGCTCGAGTGGAGAT